>NZ_JBIUBT010000001.1:894849-1012011 GCF_044548235.1 Streptomyces sp. NPDC052043 | reverse complement strand
TCCCCACCGAAGTGGTTCATCGTTCGACTTGCATGTGTTAAGCACGCCGCCAGCGTTCGTCCTGAGCCAGGATCAAACTCTCCGTGAATGTTTACTCGGCCAGTAAATTAATACTGCCGGTGACACATCACGAGAGCGGAACCAAGAGGAGGAATAGTCCCCTCGGTTCACAGCGTCCTCGCTGTGTTTTTTCAAAGGAACCTCGTCCCAGCGGATGCTGGAGACGGGGTATCAACATATCTGGCGTTGATTTTTGGCACGCTGTTGAGTTCTCAAGGAACGGACGCTTCCTTCGTACTCACCCTCTCGGGCTTTCCTCCGGGCGCTTCCCTTCGGTGTTTCCGACTCTATCAGATCTTTCCGATCCGATTTCCTCGGTGCTTTCCAGGTTTCCGCTCTCGCGTTTCCCTTTCCGGCGATTCCGACTCTATCAGATCCTTTTCTCGACCTGACCCCCAGTCAGCGGGGTTTGTCCTGGGCTTTTGGGCTTTCGTCCGTCGGCCTTTCGACATTCACTACGGTAGCCGATTCTCCCGGCGACTCATAATCGAGTCCTGCGAGTTCGAATTCGGGTACGCGGGCGCACCGAAAACGACCCCGCTGAAGGGGTGCACGGTAGGTAGTGGGTTGGCCGCTCCGGCTGCAGGCGATCGCCGTACCCGGTTCAGCGGCTTGGGCTACGTTACGCACCTTCCGCGGGCGAGTCAACTTCCGATCGGCTGCGGCGCCGATGTCCAGCACTCGGCGTGCCTGCGGCTCAGGCCTCGGTGGGCGGCTTGGCCCTCGGGCTCAGGCGGTACGCCGAGACGGTCGGGTCATCGGCGAGGTAGAAGCGGTGCTGCCAGTCGTGGGCTTTGCTCACGCCCACCCGAGGACCGATCCGGACGAGCGCGGCGGGTACCGGCTCACCCTCGGACAGCGTGACCGAGGCGCCTGCCAGTAGGTCTGTGCCGTTGTGCTCCGCCGTGATGCCGAGTGCCTGGCAGAAGTTCCCCGGGCCGCGTGCGAGGCGTGGGCTCTCGACCTTCGTCCCTCGCCGTGTGCGTGCCAGGTCTTCCCCTTCGACGACCCTGCCTGCCCGGATGAGGACCGCCGAGGCGATGCCGTCCCTCCCGGTGACGATGTTGGCGCACCAGTGGAGACCGTGAGACCGGTAGACGTACAGGTGTCCCGCGGGTCCGAACATGACGGCGTTGCGAGGCGTCCTGCCCCGGTAGGCGTGGGAGGCGGGGTCGGCCGTGCCGGAGTACGCCTCGGTCTCCGTGATGGTGATGCTCACGGTTCCCTCGGGGGTCTGGTGGGTGAGGACGGCGCCGAGCAGCTTGGGGGCGACTTCTTCAGCGGGGTGGGCGAGATCCATACCGTTCATGCTGACCGACGCGACATGTCGTGGGCGACCTTCGTCGGGCGCCGCGATCACGGCTCACGAGCGGGGGCCTGCCGGATGGGATCATGGATCGGGAACATCCAGGAACCGATCAGGAGGTACCGAGGTGACCGAGCTCAAGCGGCGGCCGCTCCCCCATGACTTCCATCCGCCCGTGCCGTCCTTCACGGTCACGAGCGACGACGTCCGGGAGGGCGCGACGCTCGGGGACGCCCAGGTCCACGCGGGCGGGAACACCTCCCCGCAGCTGCGCTGGGCGGGTTTCCCGCCGGAGACCAAGAGTTTCGCCGTGACCTGCTACGACCCGGACGCCCCGACGGGCAGCGGGTTCTGGCACTGGGTGCTGTTCGACATCCCGGCCTCGGTGACGGAGCTGCCGGCGGGTGCGGGCGGGTGCGCGTTCAAGGGGCTTCCCCAGGGCGCCGTGCACGCGCGCAACGACTACGGCACGAAGGACTTCGGCGGTGCCGCGCCGCCGCCCGGGGACGGACCGCACCGGTATGTGTTCACGGTGTACGCGGTGGACCAGGAAAAGCTCGGTCCGGACTCGGACGCCTCGCCCGCGGTGGTGGGCTTCAATCTGCGCTTCCACACGCTGGCGCGCGCCCAGCTGATCGGCGAGTACGAGAATCCCGCCGAGGGCTGAGCCGCGCGGCGCGCAGGCCGCCGTTCACTGAACGTTTGCCCGCTTCTGGTCTTGGACGTGGCCGGGAGCGGGCATTTTTATTGCGTTGTCCATCCCGGCGCGCCCGGCCAGAGTTGATCCAGCCCGCCAGGGGGTGGGTCGGCGCTCTTGGGAGGTGGGCTGGGATGCGGGACACGCTGGTGCTGAACGCGAGCTTCGAGCCACTGTCGACGGTGACGCTGAAGCGAGCGGTCGTGTTGGTGCTCCAGTCGAAGGCCGTGGTCGAACAGGCCCATCCGGAGCTGCGGCTGCGTGGCGCGGAGGTCGACATCCCCGCGCCCCGGGTGATCCGGCTGTGCCGGTATGTGAGGGTGCCGTTCCGAAGACAGGCTCCGTGGTCGAGACGGGGTGTGCTGATACGGGACCGGCACCGGTGCGCGTACTGCGGGCGGCGGGCGACGACCGTGGACCACGTGGTGCCGCGGTCGCGGGGCGGGCAGGACACCTGGCTGAACACGGTGGCCTCGTGCGCGGAGGACAACCACCGCAAGGCGGACCGGACTCCGGAGCAGGCGGGGATGCCGCTGCTGCGGGAGCCGTTCGAGCCGACTCCCGCGGACGCGATGCTTCTGGCGCTGGGGCAGGAGGAGTTGGAGGCGCTTCCCGACTGGCTGGCCCGGTCGGCGGCCTAGTTCTACGGCTGGTTCCGCGGTTGGTTCCATGGCAGTGGGGCCCGCCTTCGCGATGAAGGCGGGCCCCACTGCCATGGCGGACTGGCGGGTCAGTCGATGGACGGCTTCTCGCGGCGCTCGGTGGCCGCGGGGGCGTTGCCGCCCGGGGCGCCGCCGATGGAGCCGAAGCCGCCGATGGCTCCGGACAGGCCCTTGAGGGCGTCACCGATCTCGCTGGGCACGATCCAGAGCTTGTTGGCGTCGCCCTCGGCGATCTTCGGGAGCATCTGGAGGTACTGGTAGGAGAGCAGCTTCTGGTCCGGGTCTCCGGCGTGGATGGACTCGAAGACCGTACGGATGGCCTGGGCCTCGCCCTCGGCGCGCAGGGCGGCGGCCTTGGCCTCACCTTCGGCGATCAGGATCGCGGACTGCTTCTCACCCTCGGCGCGCAGGATCTCGGACTGCCGGACACCTTCGGCCTGGAGGATCGCGGCGCGCTTGTCACGGTCGGCGCGCATCTGCTTCTCCATCGAGTCCTGGATGGAGGTGGGCGGTTCGATGGCCTTCAGCTCGACGCGGTTGACGCGGATGCCCCACTTGCCGGTGGCCTCGTCGAGGACGCCGCGCAGGGCCGCGTTGATCTCCTCACGGGAGGTCAGGGTGCGCTCCAGGTCCATGCCACCGATGATGTTGCGCAGGGTGGTGACCGTGAGCTGCTCGATGGCCTGGATGTAGCTGGCGACCTCGTAGGTGGCGGCGCGGGCGTCGGTCACCTGGTAATAGATGACCGTGTCGATGTTCACGACCAGGTTGTCCTGGGTGATCACCGGCTGCGGCGGGAACGGGACGACCTGTTCGCGCAGGTCGATGCGGTTGCGGATGGTGTCGATGAACGGGACGACGATGTTGAGGCCCGCGTTCAGTGTCCGTGTGTAGCGGCCGAAGCGCTCGACGATGGCGGCGCTCGCCTGTGGGATGACCTGGATCGTCTTGATCAGGGCGATGAAGACCAACACCACCAGAATGATCAGGACGATGATGACCGGTGCCATCGTTGCTGCCCGTACCCTTCTCCGCCTCGGCTCTTTCGGAAGATCTTACGGTTGTCGAAGATCTTGCTGGTCGAGTCTGACAGACCGTTGCCCAACTCGTGGCCGGTTCCGTCCACTTGCGTAGTTGTCTTTGGTGCGAGGTCACATGACGACAGCGGTGGCGCCCTCGATGTCCACGACGTCGACCTGTTCGCCGGCTTCGTAGACGTGGTCCGTGTCGAGCGCGCGGGCCGACCAGATCTCCCCGGCGAGCTTGATACGGCCGCCGGCGCCGTCGACGCGTTCCAGCACGACGGCCTGCTTGCCCTTCAACGCGTCCACTCCCGTGGCCAGTTCGGGACGCTGCTTGCCGTGCCGGGCCGCGATGGGCCGGACGACGGCGATGAGGGCGACCGAGACGACGACGAAGGTGAGCACCTGGACGACGACACCGAAGCCGAAGCCCGCGACCACCGCGGCGACCACCGCGCCCACCGCGAACATGCCGAACTCCGGCATCGCGGTCACCACGAGCGGGATTCCGAGCGCCGCCGCGCCGACCAGCCACCACACCCATGCGTCGATGTTGTTCACATGGTCATGTTAGGCCGCGGACGGTGACGGCGGACAGGGTGCGGGACGGGTTCAGGACAGCGGCAGTCCCTTGGCGGTCCAGCGGTCACCGGCCTGTTCGACGACGAGCGGGAGACCGAAGCACAAGGAGAGGTTGCGGGAGGTGAGTTCGAGCTCCAGCGGGCCGGCAGCGAGGACCTTGCCCTGGCGGATCATCAGAACGTGCGTGAAGCCGGGGGCGATCTCCTCGACATGGTGGGTGACCATGATCATCGAGGGGGCGATCGGGTCCCGGGCGAGCCGGCCGAGGCGGCGGACCAGGTCCTCGCGGCCGCCGAGGTCGAGGCCGGCGGCGGGCTCGTCGAGCAGGAGCAGCTCGGGGTCGGTCATCAGGGCGCGGGCGATCAGGGTGCGCTTGCGCTCGCCCTCGGAGAGGGTGCCGAACTTGCGGTCCAGGTATTCGCTCATGCCGAGGCGGTCGAGGAAGGCGCGGGCGCGCTGCTCGTCGATGTCCTCGTACTCCTCCTGCCAGGCGGCGGTCATGCCGTAGGCGGCGGTCAGGACGGTCTGGAGCACGGTCTGGCTCTTGGGGAGCTTCTCGGCCAGGGCGATGCCGGCCACGCCGACACGGGGGCGCAGCTCGAAGACGTCGGTGCCGGGCCTGCCGAGGGTCTCGCCGAGGACGGTGGCGGTGCCGCTGCTCGGGAAGAGGTAGGTGGAGGCGACGTTGAGCAGGGTGGTCTTGCCGGCGCCGTTGGGGCCGAGGATGACCCAGCGCTCACCCTCCTTGACCGACCAGGAGACCTGGTCCACGAGAGCCCGGCCCTCACGGACCACGGATACGTCCTGAAGCTCCAGAACATCGCTCATGAGCGCGTTGTCTCCCCTTGCAGTGTGCCGCCGGTCTCGGCTGTCGCGTATGCCTGTGGCTGGGTCCGCCGCGCCGGTGGGCGCAGCCCTCACCGAATCTACGCCACGAGCCGGACGGCCCGTTCCATCGGTCCGGTCCTTAGGGTGGGAGCATGCTCACGGAACCGCGCTCTGGACGCCTCGCCGCTTGGGGAAACTCCCTCTTGTCCGGACTTGTCTCGCCGGACGACGCCGTGCTCGCCATCGTCGGGGACGACGCGGTCCACCGGGTGGTGGGGCTGCCCGGGGAGCCGGGGCCGGTGGGGCTCACGCTGGCGCTGGGGCGGCTGCGCGGGATCGGGGTGGGCGCGCTGCTGGTGGCGCTGCCCGCGCCGGGGCATCCGCTGGGGCTGAGCGGGCCGCCGGAGTTCAACGCGCGGGCGCTGGAGGCCGGGGAGGCGGTGCTCTGTCACGGGGCCGCCTTCGGGTTGGTGCCCGAGGTGCACGAGGCCGGGCCCCAGGGCGATGTGCACGCGGAGGTGCTGTGGCACGTGCTGCCCGTGCGGGAGGCGCCGCCGGCCGATGTGCCGTCGCTGGGCGAGGCCGAGCGGGAGCTGGCGGAGGCGCTGCGGGAGGCGACCTCGGTGCTGTCGCGGCTGGACGTGGCCGGTTCGGGGCCGGTGGCCGAGGCGGCGATCGACGTGTACCGGGCGCGGGCCGAGCGGGGCCCGGAGGTTCTGGCGCCGGGGTATCCGGCGCGGGCGGTGCGGGTGCTGGAGCTGGCGCGGCGGGTGGGGTTGCTGATCTCGCTGGCGTACGAGAACGGGCACGGGGGCGCGGTGAGCGCGTCCGAGATGGCGGCGCGGGGGGCCGCGCTGCGGCCGGTGGAGCGGACGGCTCGGCGGGCGCAAGTGGCGGCGTACAACTCGGTGCTGGAGGAGCGGGAGAAAGGGGCGCGGTGACGGACGGCGTGAGAGGCGTCGGGCTGCCCGTGGAGCCACCGGCGGCCTCCCGGGGGGAGCCGGGAGGCCGCCGGTCGCGGCACGCACTGGAGAACGGGCGGCCCGCACGGAGGTTGCGCCATCCGGGGGACATTCCCACGACGGTATGAACCTCAGTCCGGAGTAGGACCCTCCGGGCTGCTCTCCGGACCGCCCTCCGCACTGCCCCCGACGAGCCCGGGCGAGCGCGGACACGAGCCCGGGCAGGCCCGGTCAGCCGCTCAGGCCGTGGCGTACCGCCCACAGCGCGGCCTGGGTGCGGTCCGCCAGGTCGAGCTTCATCAGGATGTTCGACACATGGGTCTTGACGGTCTTCTCGGAGAGCACCAGGGCCCGGGCGATCTCGCGGTTCGAGCGGCCGTCCGCTATCAGGCCGAGCACCTCACGCTCCCGCTCCGTCAGTGACGTTCCCCGGCCCTGGCCCGAGCTGCTCTCCTCCTGGGACAGCAGGGCGCCCGCGACCTCCGGCTGGAGGAGGATGTGCCCGGCGTGCACCGAGCGGATGGCGCCGGCGAGCGCGTCGGGGTCCACGTCCTTGTAGACGTATCCGGCGGCGCCCGCGCGCAGGGCCGGGACCACCGTGCGCTGCTCGGTGAAGCTGGTGACGATCAGCACGCGCGCGGGGTTGTCGAGTTCGCGGAGCCGGCGCAGCGCCTCGACACCGTCCATGACGGGCATCTTGACGTCCATGAGGACGACGTCGGGCCTCAGTTCCTCGGCGCGGGCGACGCCCTCGGCGCCGTCCGCGGCCTCGCCGACGACCTCGATGTCGTCCTGCACCTCCAGGAAGGTGCGCAGGCCGCGGCGGACCACCTGGTGGTCGTCGACGAGCAGCACCTTGATTGCGTCAGCCACCGGGGACCTCCATCTCGATCGCGGTGCCCTTGCCGGGCGCCGACTCCACCGTCAGCCGTCCGCCGACCCCGCTCGCCCGGTCCCGCATGGAGACCAGGCCGAGGTGGCGGCCCGCGCGGCGCACCGCCTTCGGGTCGAAGCCGGCGCCGTCGTCGGTGATCCGCAGGACGGCACCGCAGCCGCGGCGGTCCAGGGCGACGTCGACGTGGTCCGCCCACGCGTGCCGCAGCGCGTTGTGCAGGGCTTCCTGGGCGACGCGCAGCATGGCCTCCTCCTGCGCGGCCGGCAGGGCGCGGATACCGCGGGTGGTGAAGGTGACGCGCGCGCTGTGGGCGCGGTCGAGGACCTGGATCTGGTTGCGGAGGGTGGCGACCAGGCCGTCCTCGTCGAGGGCGGCGGGGCGCAGCTCCACGACGGCGGCGCGCAGTTCGTCGACTGCCTCGGCGGCGAGCGCGGCCACCTGCTGCAGCTCGCCCTTCGCGCGTGCCGGGTCGCGGTCGACGAGGGCGGTGGCGGCCTGGGCGGTCAGGCGCAGGGAGAACAGTTTCTGGCTGACCGCGTCGTGCAGTTCATGGGCCAGGCGCGAGCGCTCCTCGGCGATGGTCAGCTCGCGGCTGCGTTCGTAGAGGCGGGCGTTGGTGAGGGCGATCGCGGCGTGCTGGGCGAGGATGGCGAGCAGTTCCTCGTCCTCCTCGGTGAAGCCGCAGCCGCCCTGGGGTCTCTCGCAGTTCTTGTTCGCCAGGAACAGTGCGCCGATGACCTCGTCGCCGTCGCGGATCGGCAGGCCGATGAAGTCGGACATCTCCGGGTGGGCGGCGGGCCAGCCCTCGAAGCGCGGGTCCTCGCGCAGGTCCGCGAGGCGCTCGGCCCGGGCCTCGCGCAGCATCGCGGCGAGGATGCCGTGCTGGCGCGGGAGCGGGCCGATGGCCCGCCACTGCTCCTCGCTGACCCCGTCGACCACGAACTGGGCGAAGCCGCCGTGGTCGTCCGGTACGCCGAGGGCGGCGTACTGCGCGTCGAGCAGTTCGCGGGCCGAGGCGACGATCGTCTTCAGGACGTCGCGCACCTCGAGGTGCCTGCTCATGGCCAGCAGCGCGGAACTCACCGCGGCGAGGCCGGACCTGGGGCCTTGACTCATGTCCTCACGGTACCGGCGGGGTGTGGCGGCCCGGATCGGCCCTGTGACGGCCGCGCCCCGGTCGCTGGACCTAGGTCCGGCGACCCGGTCCGGGGTGAGTCGCGGGCCCGGTCGGGGGCGGCGACGATCACCGCTCCGGCCGGACGACCCACTCACCCAGAGCGTTGCGGCGGCAACCAAGGGTGAGAAAACCCCCCTCCCGATGTGAGGGCACCCATAGGACGCAGGTCACGTACGAACGGACATAGGAGACACAGGTGCCCACTTCGAACGGGAAAGACGATCCAGTCTGTCCCGTTTTGTCCGTTCCGCTCCACTATCCGGCTTCGTACGTCACACCTTTGCCAGCAGATTTTGCGGCAGCTAAGAATTGCTCTCGTCGCTCAACGCCGCGGGTTTTCCGATCGCGGCGTTTGTGTGGGACGGACCCCCTCCCGCAGTCCGGAGAGCGACCTCCGAGCTACTCGAAGAGGTCTATTTCGCCATGCCCGCAAACTTCCGTCGTCACAGTCGTGCCCTGGCCCAGCCCCGCAGGATCGCCATCGCCGGCGTCTCCGTCCTCGGTGCGGCCGCCGTGGCCTTCTCGGCCGCGCCCAGCCATGCCGAACCGACGAGCAGCGTCGCAGCCGCCCCGGTACAGCTCGGCGCCCAGCCGATCAAGGGCGTCAAGGCCAGCGTCACCGACCAGCTCGCGGGCGACAGCGTGAAGGTCCAGGCCATCGCGGCCAAGCGGCAGGCCGTCGTGAAGCAGCAGGCCGTGACCGCCGCCCTGCACAAGGCCAAGGCGGCCCAGCGGGCCGAGGCCGCCCACGCGGCCAAGCAGGCCGCGAACCGGTCCGCCCACCGCCTGCACATGCAGACGGTCGCCGCGCACACCAGCTACGGCAACAACCTGGACGGCTGGATCCGGCAGGCGCTCGCCGTCATGAAGCAGCACAACATCCCCGGTTCCTACAACGGCCTGCACCGCAACATCATGCGGGAGTCCTCGGGCAACCCGAACGCCATCAACAACTGGGACATCAACGCCCGCAACGGCATCCCGTCCAAGGGCCTGCTCCAGGTCATCCCCCCGACCTTCAACGCGTACCACGTGCCCGGCACGTCCAAGAACATCTACGACCCGGTCGCCAACATCACCGCCGCCGCCAACTACGCGGCGCACCGGTACGGTTCCATCGACCACGTCAACAGCGCGTACTGAGGCCGGCGCGGCCTCTGTGGCCGGCATGCCGAAGGGCGGCACCCCACTGCGGGGTGCCGCCCTTCGGCGGTGGCGCGGCGCGGTTACTTGCGCATGACCTCCGGCTCGTGGCGGCGCAGGAAGCGCGCCACCAGGAAGCCGCACACGACACCGAGCGCGATCAGCGCGACCATGTCGAGGCCCCAGGCGGAGGCCGTGTGGTCCCACAGCGGGTCGGTGCTGGTCGGGTCGTCGGTGTTCGGGGCGATGTTGTTGAAGTCCAGCGTGGTACCGGCGGCGGCCACCGCCCAGCGCGACGGCATCAGGTACGAGAACTCGTTGACGCCGATGGTGCCGTTCAGCGTGAACAGGCAGCCGGTGAACACGACCTGGACGATGGCGAACATCACCAGCAGCGGCATGGTCTTCTCGGCGGTCTTCACCAGCGAGGAGATGACCAGGCCGAACATCATCGAGGCGAAGCCGAGCGCCATGATCGGCAGGCACAGCTCGAACAGCGTCGCGCTGCCCAGGATCAGGCCCTGGTCGGGGATCTCACGGCTGGAGAAGCCGATCAGGCCGACCATCAGGCCCTGCAGCATGGTGACCACGCCGAGCACGACGACCTTGGACATCAGATACGCCGAACGGGACAGGCCGGTGGCGCGTTCCCGCTCGTAGATGACCCGTTCCTTGATCAGCTCGCGGACGGAGTTCGCGGCGCCCGCGAAGCAGGCACCGACCGCGATGATCAACAGCACGGTGGTCGCCGTGCCGTTCGGGATGTGCAGCCCCGTCCTCGGGTTGACCTGCTCATTGACCAGCAGACCGCGGTTGTGGTCGATGAGCAGGCTGACCGCGCCGATCACCGCCGGCAGAATCACCGACAGCGCCAGGAAGCCCTTGTCGGAGGCGATCACCGACACGTAGCGGCGGATCAGGGTCATCAGCTGCGAGCCCCAGCCCTGCGGCTTGGGCGGCTTGATGGCCTGCGGCACAGGCGCGTGTACGGACTGCGGCTCGACGGCGTCGACGTCCGCGGCGTACATCTGGTAGTGCTGCGAGCCCTTCCAGCGGCCCGCCCAGTCGTAGTCGCGGTAGTTCTCGAAGGCGGAGAACACATCGGCCCAGGTGTCGTAGCCGAAGAAGTTCAGCGCCTCCTCCGGCGGGCCGAAGTAGGCCACGGCGCCGCCCGGCGCCATCACCAGGAGCTTGTCGCACAGGGCCAGTTCGGCCACCGAGTGGGTGACGACGAGGACCGTGCGGCCGTCGTCGGCCAGTCCCCGCAGCAGCTGCATGACGTCGCGGTCCATGCCCGGGTCGAGACCGGAGGTCGGCTCGTCCAGGAAGATCAGCGACGGCTTGGTGAGCAGCTCCAGGGCCACCGAGACGCGCTTGCGCTGGCCGCCCGAGAGGGAGGTGACCTTCTTGTCCTTGTGGACGTCCAGCTTCAGCTCGCGCAGCACCTCGTCTATGCGGGCCTCGCGTTCGGCCGCCGTGGTGTCGGCCGGGAAGCGCAGCTTGGCCGCGTACGTCAGAGCCTTCTTGACGGCCAGCTCCTTGTGCAGGATGTCGTCCTGCGGGACCAGGCCGATGCGCCGGCGCAGCTCGGCGAACTGCTTGTAGAGGTTCCGGTGGTCGTAGAGGACCTCGCCCTGGTTGGCAGGCCGGTAGCCGGTGAGCGCGTTCAGCAGCGTCGACTTGCCGGAACCGGACGGGCCGATGACTCCGACCAGCGACTTCTCCGGGAGGCCGAAGGAGACGTCCCGCAGGATCTGCTTGCCGCCGTCGACCGTCACGGTCAGGTGGCGGGCGGAGAAGGACACCTCACCGGTGTCGACGAACTCCTCCAGCCGGTCGCCGACGATCCGGAACGTCGAGTGGCCGACGCCGACGATGTCGGTCGGGCCGAGCTGCACCGAGCCGCCCTTGGGAACCGGGTGGCCGTTGACGTACGTGCCGTTGTGCGAGCCGAGATCCCTGATCTCGAAACGGCCGTCGGGCGTGGCGTGGAACTCCGCGTGGTTGCGGGAGACCTGGAGGTCGGAGACGACCAGGTCGTTCTCCAGGGCACGGCCGATGCGCATCACGCGGCCGAGCGAGAACTGGTGGAACGTCGTCGGGCTGCGGTCGCCGTAGACCGGTGGCGCCCCCGCGCCGCTGCCGGGGCCCTGCTGCTGCGGGATCGACGGCGTCTGCTGCGGCTGCTGCGGTTTCTGCCAGTCGGCCTGCGGGGGCTGCTGCTGCGGTGCCGGCTGCTGCGCCCAGCCGGGGTTCGCGCCCTGGGCCGCGTACGGCTGCTGCTGGGGCTGGGCCTGCGGCGTCGCCGCCGGGGCCGCGGCGCCCAGAAGGCTCAGCACCGGCCCGTCGGTCGCGTTGCCGAGATGGACGGCCGCGCCGGGACCGAGCTCCAGCTGGTGGATCCGCCGGCCCTGCGCGAACGTGCCGTTGGTGCTGCCGTGGTCCTCGATGACCCAACTGCTGCCGTTGAAGCTGACCGTGGCGTGACGCCAGGAGACCCTGGCGTCGTCGAACACGATGTCCCCCTGCGGATCACGTCCCAGGGTGTAGGACCTGGACGGGTCGAGCGTCCAGGTTCGTCCATTGGTTTCCAGTACGAGTTCCGGCACTCCAAGCCCCACTGAGTTGTCCCCCGAATTGCCCCCGTCGCGGGGAGTCTAGGGATGTCGAACATCGTGGGGAACTATTCCAGGCTCAGCCCGCTGACCGAAAGCCGGGCCTTGTGAAGAGTGTGTACGTCCGCTTCGACTGCTTTTTCGCCGACGGGGTTGAAACCCGGCCGCAGAGTGGTATTTCAGGCGAGGGGACATGCGCGGCGGCCGGGCCGCGCCGCGGATCGGGGGGTCTGCCATGAGCGCTGCCACGGGTGTCGGGACCGCGAGGCGCGATGCCCGCCTGCCCTGGCTCGACGTGCTGCTGTCGGCGATCGCCTCCGTGAGCTGGGCGTTGATCGGCATGGCGGGTACGGCCGCGCTCGGGCTGCATCTGCTGCGGGCCGACGCGGCGGGTTCGCTCGGAACGATGACCGCGGCGGTGGTGGCACTCGGGGCGGGTGGTTCGGTCACGCCGTCCGGCGACGTGTCCGCGTTCGGTCTGAAGGGCGCCGAGGCGCACACCGCCCTCCAGATCACGCCACTGGGAGTGAGCCTGGTCGGGGCGCTGCTGCTGTCGTGGGTCTTCCTACGGTCCTTGCGCACGGCGGGAGTTGTGATCGCCCCGGCCGAACTCCTGGCCCGGGCGGCCGCGGTGGTGGCGCTGTTCGTGGCGGTGCTGGGCGGGCTGGCCTGGGCGGGGCACGACGTCGTCACGATCGACGGGCGCTCGCTCGGGCTCGGCAGGCTGCCGGGCGGCGCGGGATCCGGCGGCGTGAGCATTCCCGGGCTCGGTGATCTGGGGGACATCGGCGGGCTCCTGCCCGACCGCGTCGGCGGGCTCGTCGACGCCAAGGCGGCGGTCGGTTTCACGGTCGACACGGCGCCGACCCTGCTGGGCGGACTCGGCTGGTCGGCCGGGGTCCTGCTGATCGCGCTGCTCGCCTCGCGCCGCACGCCGCTGCCGCGCGGCTGGGACGCCGTGCACCGGGTGGTGCGGCCGGCCGTGTCGGCGCTCGTCACGGTGCTGGTCGTCGCCGTGGCGGCGGGGCTCGCGGCGGCCGCGTACGCGGCGGTCGGCGACGACCATCCCCGGCGTATCGCGGGTGCGGCGCTGCTCGGCGCCCCCAACGGGGTGTGGCTCGGCCTCCCGATCGGCCTCTTCGTCCCCTGGGACGGCAGGGCGACCGGCGGACTGACCGGGCTTCTGCCGGACCCGCTGGACAGGCTGCTGACCGCGCACTCCGACCAGCCGGTCACGCTGTCCCGGCTGGCCGACCTGGACGGCCGGGTGTGGTTGCTGGGCGTCGCGGCGGCGCTGGTGATGCTGCTGGCGGGGGTGCTGACGGCGGTGCGGACACCCGTGGGGGCGCCGGTGGAGGCACCGGTGGAGGCTCGGGTGGAGGCGGCCCCGCGCCGGGGCGTTCTCGGCTTCGCGGGGCGGTGCGCGCTGCGGCTGGGCATCACCACCGCGCTGGCGCTGCCGCTGCTCGCGTGGCTGACCGAGGTGTCGGTGGACGCGTCCTTGTCCGTACTCGGCTTCGACGCGTTCGGCGCCGGTGTGGAGCTGCGCGGGCATCTGGGCACGGCGCTGCTGCTCGGCGCCGTGTGGGGGGCCGGCGCGGGCGCCGCCGGCGCCCTGCTGGCGAGCGCGACCGGAGCCGCCGGCCGTCGTGCGGCGCCCTTGGCACGAGGTGACAGGGCCGTCGTGGCAGGGGACGCCTCAGAGGTTGCGGCCCACGCGCCGGGAAGCCCCTACGCGCCGAAGACGCCGCACCGCCCCCCGAACCCGCACACCAACCCCTACCTGCGCCTGCCGGACGAGCTGCGGAATCCGCAGGACGCCCGCCCTCCGGACGGCCGGGGGAAGTCCGGCGGGGCGGAGTCCACCGAGCCGGGCGGACCCGGCGGTCGGCGGACCCGGCCGGCAGCTCCGGGCGGATCGCGAGACCCACAGCACGCCACTCCGGCGGACGGCCGTCCCTCCGACGGCCGACGGCAGCCCGGCTGGGCGGAGCCCACCGAGCCGGGCAGGGCGGGCGGACCGGGCAGCGGTGGGCCGGGGCGATCGGGGACTTCGGGTGGCGACGTGTACGAGGCGCCCACGGTGGTCGGCCCTGTGCAGCCCCTTCCTCCCCCGGGACCACCCCCTCGGCCCACTCGGCCCCCTCGGCCGCCGGGAGCGCCGGGAGCGCCGGGAGCGCCGGGAGCGCCGGGAGCGCCGGGAGCGCCGGGAGCGCCGGGAGCGCCGGGCGACGGTACGGCGCCTCCGCCGCCACCGAGGCCGCCGACGCCGCCCCGGTCTCCGGAGACGTGAGCCCCGGGCGGTATCGAGGTCGCCATCCGGCGGACACCTGTTGTTCGCTGTCCGTCAGGCGGACCTGAGGGGCAGCGGGCACTGGGTGCCGGATACGGTGGAAACACCATGAGCGCTTCGCAGACCTCTGCCGATCCCACTCTTCTCGTCAAGATCTTCGGGAAGGACAGGCCGGGCATCACGGCCGGCCTCTTCGACACCCTCGCCGCCTACTCCGTCGACGTGGTCGACATCGAGCAGGTCGTCACCCGTGGCCGGATCGTGCTGTGCGCGCTCGTCACCCAGCCGCCCGCCGCGCTGGAGGGCGATCTGCGGGCCACCGTGCACAGCTGGGCCGAGTCGATGAAGATGCAGGCGGAGATCATCTCCGGCCGCGGCGACAACCGGCCGCGCGGCCTCGGCCGCTCGCTGGTCACCGTTCTCGGCCACCCGCTCACCGCCGAGGCGACCGCCCGGATCGCCGCGCGGATCACCCGCGTCGGCGGCAACATCGACCGGATCTTCCGGCTGGCCAAGTACCCGGTGACGGCGGTGGAGTTCGCGGTGTCCGGCGTGGAGACGGAGCCGCTGCGCACCGCGCTGGCGACAGAGGCCGCGGCACTCGGTGTCGATGTCGCGGTCGTCGGGGCGGGCCTGCACCGGCGGGCCCAGCGCCTGGTCGTCATGGACGTGGACTCCACGCTCATCCAGGACGAGGTGATCGAACTGTTCGCCGGCCACGCCGGCTGCGAGGACAAGGTCGCCGAGGTGACGGCGGCGGCGATGCGCGGCGAGCTGGACTTCGAGCAGTCGCTGCACGCGCGCGTGGCCCTGCTGGAGGGGCTGGACGCCTCCGTGGTGGACAAGGTGCGCAGCGAGGTGCGCCTGACGCCGGGCGCGCGCACCCTGATCCGCACGCTCAAGCGGCTCGGTTACCAGGTCGGTGTCGTCTCGGGTGGATTCACCCAGGTCACGGACGATCTGAAGGAGCGGCTCGGGCTGGACTTCGCGCAGGCCAACACCCTGGAGATCGTCGACGGGAAGCTGACCGGCCGGGTCACCGGCGAGATCGTCGACCGGGCGGGCAAGGCGCGGCTGCTGCGCCGGTTCGCCGCCGAGGCGGGCGTTCCGCTGTCGCAGACGGTCGCGATCGGTGACGGCGCGAACGACCTGGACATGCTCAACGCGGCCGGCCTCGGGGTCGCCTTCAACGCCAAGCCGGTGGTGCGGGAGGCGGCGCACACGGCCGTGAACGTGCCGTTCCTCGACACGGTCCTGTACCTGCTCGGGGTCACCCGCGAAGAGGTCGAGGCGGCGGACGCGCACGAGGAGGGCTGAGCGGCCTGCGCCGGCCGCCTCCCGCATCGCCGTCGGGCTACTCCGACGGCGCCCAGTAGTCGAGCAGGGTGGCCACGCCCGGCTCCAGGGCCTTCCAGGAGCCGTCGAAGGACACCACGGCGAACGCGGCGGCCGGGAACCCACGGCGGCTCATCCGCTCGCGGGCGTCCTCCTCGGCCGAGCCGGACAGCACCTCGGCCAGTCCCTGGATACCCGGGTTGTGGCCGATGAGGACCAGGTTCCGCACATCGTCCGGCGTCTCGTTCAGCACGGTGATCAGCTCGCCGGGCGAGGCGTCGTAGACCCGCTCCTCGTAGACGGTCTTCGGCCGATGCGGCAACTCGTGGACGGCGAGCTTCCAGGTCTCGCGGGTTCGGGTCGCGGTCGAGCACAGGGCCAGGTCGAAGGGAACACCGGTGTCGGCCAGCCTGCGGCCGGCGACTGCGGCGTCCGTACGGCCCCGCTCGGCGAGTGGTCGTTCGTGGTCGGTCACCTGCGGCCAGTCGGCTTTCGCATGCCGGAAGAGGACAATCCTGCGGGGTTCTGCGACGCTCATGCGTCCCAGCTTCGCATGAAACAGGCCATGGGGCGCAGGGAGTTGACATGCGACTTCTTGGCCGGGGCGGAGGGCACGCGGCCGGGTCCGGGGACGGCGTCCCGGCGCCTGCCCGGGGCCGTCAGAGGGCGAGCAGTTCCCGGGCGTGCCGGAGCAGTTGGGTGATCGCGGGGTCGCCGGTGGCCGCCTGCGCGTCCGCCGGGTTGCGGATGAGGAGGAGCAGCACGACGAAGGCCAGCACGGGCAGCGCCAGGGCCCACCACGGCAGCCGGGGGTCGACGCCGGCGCCCGTGGTCGCCGGGCGGGGCCGGGTGTGCGTAGGGGCCGACATGATCGCCTCCGCTGGTCTCCGAGGTCCGCGGACCGCCTTTCGCGGTCACATCTCGAAGCTACGGAACCGGCGCGCCCCGGCCCATCCGGTGATCCACCCACTTCCCCCTGACCCGCGCCCCCTAGGGGATGGGGGGTTAACCCCACCATCGACCCTGAGGACCGGGCTCACGGACGCGCGGGCGTCACGGGACGCACGTGCGCCGCGGGGGTCACGGCGCCGCGAGGGTCGCGACGATGGCGATGATCACGAAGATGGCGAAGAACGCGCCGAGGACGAGCAGCATCTTCCGCTGGCCGTTCTTGGGGTTCGGGTCGAGCACAGGCTGCATGCGCCCCAGTCTCGCACCCTTCGTCCGGAACGCGGCCTCCGGGTCCGCCTCAGCGCGTCGCCTCGTCCTCCACCGTGCGGTTGCGGCCCGCCACGTATCCCACCACCATCTGCGGCACCATCAGGCCGGCCATGAGCGCGATGGGCAGCCCCCAGCCGCCGCTGCTCTGGTACAGCACGCCCACCAGGAGCGGGCCCGGGATGGAGATCAGATAGCCGGTGCTCTGGGCGAACGCGGACAGCTGGGCCACGCCCTGACCGGTCCTGGCCCGCATGCCGACCATCGTGAGCGCGAGCGGGAAGGCGCAGTTGGCGATCCCGAGGAGCAGGGCCCAGGCCCAGGAGCCGGCGGCGGGCGCGAGGTAGAGACCGGTGTAGCCGGCCAGGCCACAGACCCCGAGCACCAGCACGATCGGGCCCTGGTGGGGCAGCCGGGTGGCCAGGCGCGGGATGACGAAGGCCAGCGGCACCCCCATCGCCATCGTCACGGCGAGGAGCAGCCCGGCCTTGCCGGCGGGCACGCCCGCGTCCCGGAAGATCTGGGCCATCCAGCCCATGGTGATGTAGGCGGCGGTCGCCTGGAGCCCGAAGAAGACGGCCAGCGCCCAGGCGGTACGGCTGCGGGCGATGCGCAGCGGCGGCGCCTGCGCCTCCCGCGCGTGGGCCGGCGCCTCGGACACGGATCCGGTACGGGCCGTCGTCCGCGCGGCGGACCGGGCGCCCCGGTCCCGTACCAGCGGCAGCCACGGCAGCACCGCCACCGCGGCGAGCAGGGCCCACACCGACAGTCCGGACCGCCAGTTGCCGCCGAGCGCCCCGGTCAGCGGCACGGTCACCGCGGCGGCGGCCGAGGTGCCGAGGGCGAGGGCCATCGAGTACAGACCGGTCATGGTGCCGACCTGGTCGGGGAACCAGCGCTTGACGATGACCGGCATCAGGATGTTGCTGACGGCGATGCCCATGAGGGCCAGCGCGCTGGCGGCGAGGAACGCGGCCGTGCTGCCCGCGTAGGGGCGTATCACCAGTCCGGCGGCGATGGCGAGCATGCCCGAGCACACCACCGCGGCCGGTCCGAAGCGGCGGGCCAGCCGGGGGGCCATGACGCCGAAGGCGGCGAAGCAGAGCGGCGGCACGGAGGTGAGCAGACCGGCCACGCTGCCGCTCATGCCGAGACCCTGGCGGACCTCCTCCAGGAGCGCGCCGAGGCTGGTGATGGCGGGGCGGAGGTTCAGCGCGGACAGCACGAGGCCGACGACGACCAGGCGCGTGGTCCACGCGCGCGCGGCGCCGGACGCCCGCAGGCCATGCGGTTCCGGTTCCGGGACGGACGGGGACCCGGTCGTCGCGGCCGGGGTGCGTTCGGTGGTCGGGGTCGTCGTTCGGGTCGTTTCCTCGCGTGGCATGAGCACCATCATAGAATGATGGGATGATTGGTTGTCGACGGCTCGGGGGTCCGCCCCCGGGTCACGTGTCCGAAGGTGTGCCATGTCTCTGAGCCAGCCGCGCCGGTCGGCGCTGTCCGAACAGATCATCGCCGCGCTGCGTGGCCAGATCGCCACGGGCGAGTGGCCGGTCGGTTCCCGCATCCCGACAGAACCGGAGCTGGTGGAGCAGCTCGGTGTCGCCCGCAACACCGTCCGCGAGGCGGTCCGGGCGCTGGCCCACAACGGCCTGCTGGACATCCGCCAGGGTTCGGGCACGTACGTCGTGGCGACCAGCGAGCTGGCGGGCGTGATGCACCGCAGGTTCGCCGACGCCGATCCGCAGCACATCGCCGAGCTGCGCTCCACGCTGGAGTCGACCGCGGCGGGGCTGGCCGCGGAGCGGCGCACCGAGAAGGACCTCAAGCAGCTCCACGCGCAGTGGCTGCGCCGCGAGGAGGCCTGGGAGTCCGGTGACACGGAGGCGTTCGTGACCGCGGACGCCACCTTTCATCTGGCGGTGGTGGCCGCCGCCCACAACGACGTCATGACCGCGATGTACGCGGATCTGGGCGAGGTGCTGCGGGACTGGCTGCGCGCGGACATCGGCGCGGAGCTGACGCCGGACACGTACATGGACCACGCCCGGCTGCTCGACGCGATCCGAGCGGGCGACCGCGAGGCGGCCGCCGCCGCGGCGGCGACCTATCCGCTGATGTGCCGTCCGGGCCGGTTCACCTCGCCCGCGGGTGAGTGACCCGGACCGAGCGCGCCTTCCTTCCCGCGGCGGCCGGTCGTCCGAACGGCCCGCGCGGGAACGCGGAGGGCCCGCACCCCCTCGGGGTGCGGGCCCTCGGACGTCGCTGGGACCCGGCCAGGCCCCAGCGGCAGCGTCACGCGCCGATGGCGTGCAGACCGCCGTCCACGTGGACGATCTCGCCGGTCGTCTTCGGGAACCAGTCGCTGAGCAGCGCGACCACACCGCGGCCGGCCGGCTCGGGGTCCTTGAGGTCCCACTCCAGCGGAGCACGGGTGTCCCAGACGGAGGCCAGCTCGCTGAAGCCGGGGATGGACTTGGCGGCCATGGAGCCGAGCGGGCCCGCCGAGATGAGGTTGCAGCGGACGTTCTGCTTGCCCAGGTCGCGCGCCATGTAGCGGCTGGTGGCCTCCAGGGCGGCCTTGGCCGGGCCCATCCAGTCGTACTGCGGCCAGGCGTACTGCGCGTCGAAGGTGAGGCCGACGACCGAGCCGCCGTTCTGCATCAGCGGCAGGCAGGCCATGGTCAGCGACTTCAGCGAGAACGCCGAGACGTGCATGGCGGTGGCCACGGACTCGAACGGCGTGTTGAGGAAGTTGCCGCCGAGCGCGTCCTGCGGCGCGAAGCCGATGGAGTGGACGACGCCGTCCAGGCCGCCCAGCTCCTCGCCGACGACGTCGGCCAGGCGCCCGAGGTGCTCGTCGTTGGTGACGTCCAGCTCGATGACCTTGGTGGGCTTGGGCAGCTTCTTGGCGATGCGCTCGGTCAGCGTCGGCCGCGGGAAGGCGGTGAGGATGACCTCGGCGCCCTGCTCCTGGGCCAGCTTGGCCGTGTGGAAGGCGATGGAGGCCTCCGTGAGCACACCCGTGATCAGGACGCGCTTGCCCTCGAGAATTCCGCTCATGGTGATCAGTGACCCATTCCCAGTCCGCCGTCAACGGGGATGACGGCTCCAGTGATGTACGAGGCGTCGTCGGAGGCGAGGAACCGCACCGCGGCGGCGATCTCCTCGGGCTGCGCGTACCGGCCGAGCGGCACCTGCCCCATGATGTTCTCGCGCTGCTCGTCGGAGAGCGCCCGGGTCATGTCGGTGTCCACGAAGCCGGGGGCGACGACGTTGAAGGTGATGTTGCGCGAGCCCAGCTCACGGGCGAGGGACCGCGCGAAGCCGACCAGGCCGGCCTTGGAGGCGGCGTAGTTGGCCTGCCCCGCCGAGCCGAGCAGACCGACCACCGAGGAGATCAGGACGACGCGGCCCTTCTTGGCGCGCAGCATGCCGCGGTTGGCCCGCTTGACGACACGGAAGGTGCCGGTGAGGTTGGTCTCCAGGACCGAGGTGAAGTCCTCCTCGGACATGCGCATCAGGAGCTGATCCCGGGTGACGCCGGCGTTGGCGACGAGGACCTCGACGGGGCCGTGCTCGGCCTCGACCTCCTTGTAGGCCTGCTCCACCTGCTCGGGGTCGGTGATGTCGCACCTGACGGCGAGGCAGCCCATTTCCTTGAGGGCGGCCGGCGGCTCCCCCGAGCGGTACGTGATGGCGACCTTGTCTCCGGCGTCGGCGAACGCACGGGCGATGGCGAGGCCGATGCCCCGGTTGCCTCCGGTGACGAGAACCGAGCGGCTCAACGGATCACCCTTTCGATAGCGGACTGGAACCCCTGCCGAGGCAGGTGCCTTCACCGAAAACCTATCGGTCCGACCAGGTCGGCGGGCATTCGGGCACCGACAGTGGCGCCACCTGGCTCCTGTTGGGTTCCTACAGACGGCCTGCCTTCCGCGAGGAACGCCGCACCCCGGGGCAACGGGTGCCGCTCGTCCTCGTCCCCCGCCTCGGCGGGCCTTCCGCGCCTCAGGTGAGAGCCGGGTTTCCGCAGCACTTCTTGTACTTGCGCATCGAGCCGCACCAGCAGGGGCCGTTGCGCGGGGGCGGCCAGTCGGTGACGTGGCCGGTGCGGGCGAGTTCGTCCGCGTACGCGGAGCGGGTGTCCGAGGTGTCGGGGGTTCCGTCGATCCGCTCCGCGAGGGCCTCGAGTCCGGACACCGTGGCATGGCCGACCGCCAGGTGCGGGACCCCGCGCTCGGACAGCTCCCCGAGGGTCCGCTCGACCTGCCGGGTGTGGTCGGCGTGGTCGTCGCCGTACTCCCCGGCGGCTTCCGGGCTGCGTGAGCGCAGCCGCGCGAACTCCTCCGGCGGCCAGAAAAGGACACAGGTCCGGTGCGGGGCCACGGGCGCGGTCCGGTCCGTACGGTCCACGGGCGAGGTGTCCGTCAGGGCGGCGACCTCGGCGTGCAGTGCCTCGGCGCCGCCCTGCTTGAGCCGCCTGAGGTGGACGGGATCATGGACCTCGTCGAGCGGGCGTGCCCGGCCCAGCCAGGCCGACTCACGCCGCTCGTGCAGCTGGTCGGCCGCGTCGTCCCAGTCGTCGTGCGGGAACCCCAGCAGGCGCCGCACCCGGTGGCGCCCGATGACCAGGGTCTCCACGTCGAAGCCGTACGGGGCCTCCTCCACGGCGTCCGCCGTCACCGGGGTGCCCGCGCCCAGCGCATGGGTGAGGCCCGCCGTGAACCACTCGGCGGCCGCCGCCGGCTGGTCCACGCCCTCGAAGGCCTCGGCGACGACGTTCCAGGCGGCCGGGTGCCGGGGGTGGCGCGCACGGAACGCGGCTGCCGCGGCGCGGGCGTCCGTCTCCCGGCCCGCGTCCCACAGCGAACCGATCCGGAAGGCGTCCACCAGGTCCGGTTCCGAGCAGGCCCCGTTCCCCGGCTCCAGCAGTCGCTCGTAGACGGTGACCGCACGGCCGTGCTCGTCCGCTTCGCTCCAGGCGTCGGCCGCCTCCAGCAGAAGCTCCTCACGGTCCTCGGGACGCCGCTCCGCCAGCCGCTCGTACTCCCGCGCCGCCTGCGTACCGGTGGCCTCGGGCGGGACCGCGCCCGCCACGAGGGACCGGTTCGTCCACGCCCGGCCACCACGCCGCTTGCTGGACATGGCTCCACCGTAGTGCGCCCCGGCCGGGAGAGGCGTCAGACGGCGGCCTTCAGGGCCTTCGCCGTGCCCGTCGGAGCCTTCGCGGTGCGCCCGGGCCACAGGGGGCCCGTCACCCGGCGCAGTGCCAGGAAGCAGCCCGCAGCCAGCAGCCCGGCGACGGCCAGGACCAGCGCGGTGGTGGTGAGCTGGAGGGGCCAGAAGTGGGAAAGCGGGTGGAAGATGTTGTAGCGGCCGGTGAAGTCCCGGTACGCCGCGTCGCACTCCGCAGGGGTGTTGCACGACGGCATCGGCACATGGGCACCGTCCCGGGTCACCATGCCCTGCTCGACCTCCAGACCGGCGCCGGGCGCGAACCTGTCCACGGCGCTGGTGCGGGTGACCGCGGGCCACAGATGGGGCAGCGCCAGCTCCGCCAGTGCCCGCACACCCCCCGTGACCAGCACGCCCACGATCAGCGCGGGCAGCGCCCGGCGCAGGAGCAGTCCGGCCAGGGCACCGGCCGCGAGCCCGCAGAGGGCGAGTGCGGCGAGGGTCGGCCCGTTGGCGTGGAAGGTGAAGCGGTCGTACCACTCCTTGGCGCTGTCGATCCGGCCCTGGCTCGCGGCCCAGGCGCGGTGGTGCAGCCACCCCAGCAGCCCGGTGCAGAGGGCGACGACGAGTGCCGGGACGGCCAGCCGCACCGCCAGCCAGCGGGCCGGGGAGGTGGCCTGGGTCCAGGCCAGCCGGGCGGTGCCGGACTCCAGCTCCTTGCCGGTCAGCGCGGCGCCCGCCCAGGCGGCCACCGCGAAGGGCAGCAGGTTCAGCGCGATGGTGGCGTAGTTGTAGTAGTCCTTGTAGCGCAGGATCGCGTCCTGGCCGTAGCTGCACCGCGGGGACATGGCGCAGGCGTTGTACTGGCGCCAGCCCTCGGCCGCCGCGTCCGCGAGCGGGCCTGCCAGCGCGAGCAGCAGGGCGGCCAGGGCGAGCGCCAGGCCGGCCCAGACGCAGAGCGCCGGGCGGTGCAGCCGCAGCAGCCAGCGGGTCAGTCGGGGCCGGTCGGCGGTCGGGGTCGCGGCGGTCACGCGGCACGCTCCTCGGTCAGGGTCGGTGCGCCGGGGCTGCGCAGATGGGCGAGGACCAGTTCCTCCAGGGAGGGCGCGGTGGCGCGCCAGCCGGTGGCGAGCGGTCCGGCGGGGCGGATCAGCGCGGTGAGCTGGCGGCCGGTGATCCGGGACTCGACCACGGTGTGCGGGCCGAGGTCGGCGTCCGCGGCGGCGCCGGAGATCCGCAGATGGGCGGCCAGCAGTTCGTCGATCTCACCGGCCAGCCGGACCCGGCCGCCGCCGACCAGCAGCAGGTGGTCGCAGGAGTCCGCCAGCTCGGCGACGACGTGCGAGGACATCACGATGGTGGTGCCGTACTGGGCGGCCTGTCCCATCAGCGTGCCCATCAGCTCGTGCCGGGCCAGCGGGTCCAGGTCGGCCATCGGCTCGTCCAGGAGCAGCAGGTCGGGCCGCTTGCCGAGGGCGAGGGCGAGCGCGACCCGGGTGCGCTGACCGCCGGACAGGGTGCGGATCCGGGCGCCGGGATCCAGGTCGCCGCCCGCGACGACCCGTTCGGCGACGGCCGCGTCCCAGCGTTCCGGGTTGAGCCCGGCGCCCATGCGCAGGATGTCCGCGATGGTGAGCTGGGGGTAGAGCGGCTTGTCCTGGGCGACGTAACCGACCCGGGGGCGGGCCTCGGCCGGGGTGGTGCCGAGGACGGTCAGCGCGCCCTCGGTGGGCGCCGTCAGGGCGGCGGCCAGGGTCAGCAGGGTGGACTTGCCCGCGCCGTTCGGCCCGACGACGGCGCACACGCGCCCGGTCGGCAGCCGGAACGAGCAGTCCCGCAGGGCCCAGCCCGCACGGCGGCCGAACCGTTTCCCCAGAGCGTCGGCCCGCAGGGCCGTGTCGCTACTCATGACGGATCTCCCAGGAATTGCTTGTCGAGTACGGCGGTGAAAAGCGCGGCCACGTCGTCCCGTTCGAGTCCGGCCTCGTGGGCGCGCCGGGCCCACTCCTCCAGCTCTGCGCGGAGCGGGGAGTCGGCCGGTGCGGCGCCCAGTGCCTTGCGGACGAAGGTGCCGAGCCCGCGCCGCGCCTCGACCAGGCCCTCCCGCTCCAGTTCGCGGTAGGCCTTGAGGACGGTGTTGGGATTGATGGCGGTGGCCTCGACCACCTCTCGGGCGGTCGGCAGCCGGTCGCCGGGGCGCAGCAGCCCGAGGCGCAGGGCCTGCTTGGTCTGCTGGACGATCTGCACGTACGTCGCGACGCCGCTGTGCCGGTCGATGCGGTACTCGACCACGCGCTGCACCACCCTTTCACTAGTTAACTAGTGAAAGGGTGGTGCAGGAGAGGGGTGACCGTCAACCCGGCCGCCCGCTGCCTCCGGTTATGCCGGAAATGACAGCACGCCCCACACGTCGAGCCGGTGCACGGCCAGGCGAGGCGCGACTGGGTGGGTAACTCCGCGTGGCGCTTGCCGGGTTGGGCGGGTTGAGCGGAGGCGTACTGCTCCAGCGCTATGGCAAGCTGCGTTCCCGGGCCCTGGATTGCGGGGCCGGCGTGAAGCTGCTGGAACAGATGCGAGGAGCGCCATGACCACCGAACTGTCCTGGTTCAAAAGCTGAGTACACGTCGTACCCGGAGTTCACCTTGAAGGGATCCCATCCGTGCCCCATGAAGTAGATCAGTCGTTCCTCGCCCTGCCCCTACGCCCTCTCGCCGACGCCGCGCTCGCCCGCGCGCGGTCGCTGGGGGCCGAGCACGCGGACTTCCGGTTCGAGCGGGTGCGCAGTGCCGCCTGGCGGCTGCGCGACGGCAAGCCCTCCGGGTCGGCTGACACCACCGACCTCGGATACGCGGTGCGGGTCGTGCACGGCGGGACGTGGGGCTTCGCCTCCGGGGTCGACCTGACGCCGGACGCCGCCGCCAAGGTCGCCTCGCAGGCCGTGGCGATGGCCAAGCTGTCCGCGCAGGTGATCAAGGCGGCGGGGTCGGACGTGGGGGCACCTCCCACGCCGTTCAGGCAGTGGGGGAGGGTGGAGCTCGCCGATGAGCCGGTGCACGCCGAGAAGACCTGGGTCTCCTCCTACGAGATCGATCCCTTCTCCGTGCCGGACGAGGAGAAGTCCGCGCTGCTCGCCGAGTGGAGCGCGCGACTGCTCGCCGCCGACGGGGTCGACCATGTCGACGCCTCGCTGCTGACGGTGCACGAGAACAAGTTCTACGCCGACACGGCCGGGACCGTGACCACGCAGCAGCGGGTGCGGCTGCATCCGCAGCTGACCGCCGTCTCGGTGGACGGCTCCAGCGGCGAGTTCGACTCGATGCGCACCCTGGCCCCGCCCGTCGGGCGCGGCTGGGAGTACCTCACCGGCACCGGCTGGGACTGGGACGGCGAGCTGGAGCAGATCCCCGGGCTGCTCGCCGAGAAGATGCGCGCGCCGAGCGTCGAGGCGGGCCTGTACGACCTGGTCGTCGACCCCTCCAACCTGTGGCTGACCATCCACGAGTCCATCGGTCACGCCACCGAGCT
Organism: Streptomyces sp. NPDC052043; assembly: GCF_044548235.1. Taxonomy (NCBI): domain Bacteria; kingdom Bacillati; phylum Actinomycetota; class Actinomycetes; order Kitasatosporales; family Streptomycetaceae; genus Streptomyces; species Streptomyces sp. NPDC052043. The sequence goes on along the minus strand of NZ_JBIUBT010000001.1, from coordinate 986,513 downwards.
GGACCGGGCCCTCGGGTACGAGGCCGCCTACGCGGGCACCTCCTTCGCCACCTTCGACCAGTTGGGCAAGCTGACGTACGGCTCCGAGCTGATGAACGTCACCGGCGACCGCACCGCCGAGCACGGCCTGGCCACCGTCGGCTACGACGACGAAGGCGTGGAGAGCCAGTCCTGGGACCTGGTCAAGGACGGGACACTGGTCGGCTACCAGCTGGACCGCAGGATCGCGAGGCTGACCGGGTTCGAGCGGTCCAACGGGTGCGCCTTCGCCGACTCCCCCGGCCATGTGCCCGTGCAGCGCATGGCGAACGTGTCGCTCCAGCCGGACCCGGCCGGGATGTCGACCGAGGACCTCATCGGGAGCGTCGACCGGGGGATCTACGTCGTAGGGGACCGGTCCTGGTCGATCGACATGCAGCGCTACAACTTCCAGTTCACGGGTCAGCGGGCCTACCGGATCCGCAACGGCCGGCTCGACGGACAGGTGCGGGACTTCGCCTACCAGGGGATCACTCCTCAGTTCTGGGGCTCCATGGCGGCCGTGGGCGGCCCGCAGACGTATGTCCTGGGCGGCGCCTTCAACTGCGGCAAGGCCCAGCCGGGCCAGATCGCGGCGGTCTCCCACGGCTGCCCGTCGGCCCTCTTCAAGGGCGTCAACATTCTGAACACCACGCAGGAGGCCGGTCGATGAGCCCGCGTACCAGCAAGCCGCACGAGATCGTCGAGCGCGCCCTCGCACTGTCCCGGGCCGACGGGTGCGTCGTGATCGCCGACGAGCAGTCCACCGCCAATCTGCGCTGGGCGGGCAACGCGCTGACCACGAACGGTGTCACCCGCGGACGCACCCTCACCGTGATCGCGACCGTCGACGGCCGGGAAGGCACCGCCTCGGGCGTGGTGTCGCGGGCGGCCGTCACCGAGGACGATCTCGAGCCGCTGGTGCGGGCCGCGGAGGCCGCCGCGCGCGGGGCGGGGCCCGCCGAGGACGCCCAGCCGCTGGTCGCGGACGTACCGCAGTCCCCCGACTTCACCGACGCGCCCGCCGACACCTCCTCGGCGGTGTTCGCGGACTTCGCGCCGGCGCTCGGCGAGTCGTTCGCCCGCGCGCGTGCCGGTGGCCGCGAACTGTACGGCTTCGCCAACCACGAGATGGTGTCGACCTACCTGGGCACGTCGACGGGCCTGCGGCTGCGCCACGACCAGCCGGCCGGGACGCTGGAGCTGAACGCCAAGTCCCCGGACCGCACCCGCTCGGCGTGGGCCGGGCGGTCCACGCGGGACTTCAAGGACGTCGACCCGGCGGCGCTGGACGCGGAGCTGGCCGTACGGCTCGGCTGGGCGGAGCGCCGGATCGAGCTGCCCGCCGGGCGGTACGAGACGCTGCTGCCGCCGACGGCGGTCGCCGATCTGCTGATCTACCAGATCTGGTCGTCCTCGGGCCGGGACGCCGCCGAGGGGCGCACGGTGTTCTCGAAGCCGGGCGGCGGCACCCGCGTCGGCGAGAGGCTGACCGAGCTTCCGCTGACGCTGCGCAGCGATCCGAACGAGCCCGGTCTGGAGTGCGCGCCGTTCGTGGTCGCGCACTACTCCGGAGCCGGCCACGGTGACCAGTCCGTGTTCGACAACGGACTGCCCACGCCCGCCACCGAGTGGATCTCCGCGGGCGAATTGCGGCACCTGCAGACGTCCCGGCACAGCGCGGGCCTGACCGGGCTGCCCCTCGCCCCGTCGGCCGGGAACCTCATCCTGGACGGGGGCGGCAACCGCTCCCTGGAGGAGATGGTCGCCGGCACCGAGCGCGGGCTGCTGCTCACCTGCCTGTGGTACATCCGCGAGGTGGACCCCGCGACGCTGCTGCTCACGGGCCTGACCCGGGACGGCGTGTACCTCGTGGAGAACGGCGAGGTGACCGGCGAGGTCAACAACTTCCGGTTCAACGAGTCGCCGGTGGACCTGCTGGGAAGGGCGACGGAGGCCGGGCGGACCGAGAAGACGCTGCCCAGGGAGTGGAGTGACTACTTCACCCGGGCCGCGATGCCGGCGCTGCGCGTCCCGGAATTCAACATGAGCTCTGTGAGCCAGGGCGTATAACCTCGTAGTCGGCTGTCACCCGACCGCCGAAGACCACTGAGCACCATCGCTTCACCTAGGAGACACGAGAACCGTGACGGACATCGTCGACGAGCTGAAGTGGCGGGGGCTGTTCGCCCTGTCCACCGACGAGGACGCTTTGCGCAAGGCGCTCGCGGACGGTCCCGTCACGTTCTATTGCGGCTTCGACCCGACGGCGCCGTCCCTGCACGTGGGGCACCTGGTGCAGGTGCTCACCGTGCGGCGGCTCCAGCAGGCCGGGCACCGGCCGCTGGCGCTGGTCGGCGGCGCCACGGGCCTGATCGGCGACCCCCGGCCGACCGCCGAGCGCACGCTGAACGACCCGGAGACGGTGGCCGGCTGGGTGGACCGGCTGCGTGGCCAGATCGAGCCGTTCCTGTCCTTCGAGGGCGAGAACGCCGCCGTCATGGTGAACAACCTCGACTGGACCCAGGGCCTGTCCGCGATCGAGTTCCTGCGGGACATCGGCAAGCACTTCCGGGTCAACAAGATGCTGACGAAGGACTCCGTCGCCCGCCGGCTGGAGTCCGACCAGGGCATCAGCTACACCGAGTTCAGCTACCAGATCCTCCAGGGCATGGACTTCCTCCAGCTCTACCGGAGGTACGGCTGCACGCTCCAGCAGGGCGGCAGCGACCAGTGGGGCAACCTCACGGCGGGCCTCGACCTGATCCACCGGCTCGAGCCGGACGCGGCGGTGCACGCGCTCGGGACGCCGCTGATGACCAAGGCGGACGGCACCAAGATCGGCAAGACCGAGGGCGGCGCGGTCTGGCTCGACGCGGAGATGACGACGCCGTACGCGTTCTACCAGTTCTGGCTGAACGTGGACGACCGGGACATCTCCCGCTACCTGCGCGTCCTGTCCTTCAAGTCCCGCGAGGAGCTGGAGGAGCTGGAGCGGCAGACCGAGGAGCGTCCGCAGGCCCGGGCCGCGCAGCGCGCGCTGGCCGAGGAGCTGACGACGCTGGTGCACGGCGCCGACCAGACGGCCGCCGTGATCGCCGCGTCCAAGGCGCTGTTCGGCCAGGGCGAGCTGACCGGGCTGGACGAGCGGACCCTGGCCGCGGCGCTGTCGGAGGTGCCGCACGCCGAGGTGACCGAGCTCGGCCCGGTGGTCGACCTGTTCGCCGAGGTCGGCCTGGTGCCCAGCAAGTCGGCCGCGCGCCGCACGGTGAAGGAGGGCGGCGCCTACGTGAACAACGTCAAGGTCACCGCCGAGGACGCGGTCCCCGCCGAGGCGGACCTGCTGCACGGCCGCTGGCTGGTGCTGCGCCGGGGCAAGAAGAACCTGGCGGCGGTCGAGGTCACGCGCGGCTGAGCCGGGGCACGGAGGCACGTGCGAAGGGGCGGTCCACCGGGGGTTCCGGTGGACCGCCCCTTCGGTTGCCTTCGGCCCGTGTGTCCGTGCTACGCCTGCTGGGCGTCCTGCCGTTTCTTGTTGCCCCACAGGGCCATGTACGCCATGTCGCCGACGAAGACGATGATGATCGCGGCCACGAGCTGGAAGAAGTGCCGGCTCCAGTCGATACCTCGGGTCGAGGCGACACCGGCGGCGCGGGCGACCGCGTTGCCGACGATCGCGCCGAGCATGCCGAAGATCGTGGTGAGCCAGATCGGGCTGTGCTGCTTGCCCGGGATGATCACCTTCGCGATGACCCCCAGCACGAAACCCACGATGATCGCCCACAACCAGCCCATGGCTGCCTCCTCGTCCGGCTCGACGTGAGCATTACGCCCAGTGTCGGGGTGGTCCCCGTGCGTCGCACGTCGGGTGCGGCCGACCGGAAGCCGCGGGTGCACCGCGGGGCGCGGCCCGGGCCGTTCGCGCAGGCAGAGGGCGGCCCCGCCCTCGTGGGCGCCGGGAACGCGGCGTACCGTGGAGGGCGTGCGGGGAGTTGTCCGATACGGACGAATGGTGGACAGGTGATGCGGAAACAGCACGGCGACGGCAACGCCCAGGTGTTCCGGATCACGGGAGCCCGGACGGGCCTCCAGGAGGACGTGCGCGGCCGGCAGCGCCGGTACGTCATCTCGATGTCGATCCGCACGGCGTCGGTGATCCTCGCGGTGGCGCTGTGGAACGTCGAGCGCTACGTGGCGATCGTGGCACTGGTGCTCGGGGCGGTGCTGCCCTACGTCGCCGTGGTCATCGCGAACGCCGGGCGGGAGGGCGCTCCCAAGCTGCCGTCGACCTTCGTCACCATGCCGACGAAGCCGATGATCACACCGCCACGGACCGACGACGGTTTCGCGCAGTCCGCCCCGGAGGACACCCCGGGCGACCCCGCGGCGGGTGCGGCGCGCGAGCCGCGTGACCATGCTTGACCTGGCCCGTCACGAGGGCCGGACACGGGCCTCCCGGGAGGCTCAGCAAAAGCTCAGATCAATCATGTTGTTCCGGTGCCGGGCGGCAGGTGACCCGTGACATACTGCCTACGCGCTCCGCATCCCCCGTCGGAGCGACAGACCGACGCCGGGCAGCTCCCCCCGTGGCTGCTCGGCGTCGCCTTGTGTGCCGTGGCTGTGAGACGAACCCGTGACTGACGAAACCCCGATCTGCTCCGCCAAGGGCTGCCGTGCGGCCGCCGTGTGGGTGCTGGCCTGGAACAACCCGAAGATCCACACGCCCGAGCGCCGCAAGACGTGGCTGGCGTGCGAGGAGCACCGGGAGCACCTGTCGCAGTTCCTCGGCGTGCGGGGCCTTCTGAAGGACGTGGTCCCCTTCGGCGAGTGGGAAACGCCGGGAGCCGACGCGGAGGGCAGCGCCTAACCGCCGATCGCGGACATCGGACGGTCCGGCTGGACGAACGACGGGTCGTCCAGGCCCGCTCCCGCCTTCTTGCCCCACATCGCCACCCGCCAGATGCGGGCGATCTCCTCGTCGGGGGCTCCGGAGCGCAGGGCGGCGCGCAGGTCGGTCTCCTCGGTGGCGAACAGGCAGGTGCGGATCTGTCCGTCGGCCGTGAGCCGGGTGCGGTCGCAGGCCGCGCAGAACGGGCGGGTGACGGAGGCGATGACGCCGACGCGGTGCGGGCCGCCGTCCACGATCCAGCGCTCGGCCGGAGCCGAGCCGCGCTCACCGGCGCCTTCGGGGGTCAGTTCGAAGCGGGTGCCCAGCGAGTCCAGGATCTCGGCCGCGGTCACCATCCCCTCGCGCTTCCAGCCGTGCTGGGCGTCCAGGGGCATCTGCTCGATGAACCGGAGTTCGTAGCCGTGCTCCACCGCCCAGGCCAGCAGGTCCGGGGCCTCGTCCGCGTTCAGGTCGCGCATCAGGACGGTGTTGACCTTCACCGGGGTCAGGCCGGCCGCGTGGGCGGCTTCGAGACCCGCGATGACGTCGTGGTGCCGGTCCCGGCGGGTGAGGGCCTTGAAGACGTCCGGGCGCAGGGTGTCCAGGGAGACGTTGACCCGGTCCAGGCCGGCGGCCTTCAGGGCGGTCGCGGTGCGGCTCAGTCCGATGCCGTTGGTGGTGAGGGACGTCCGGGGGCGGGGCGCCAGGGCCGCGACCCGCTCGACGACGCCGACCAGGCCGGGGCGCAGCAGGGGTTCGCCGCCGGTGAAGCGGACCTCCGTGATGCCGAGGGAGCCGACGGCGATGTCGATCAGGCGGACGATCTCGTCGTCGGTCAGCAGGGTCGGCTTGGCCAGCCACTGCAGGCCCTCTTCCGGCATGCAGTACGTACAGCGCAGGTTGCACCGGTCGGTCAGCGAGACCCTCAGGTCGGTGGCCACCCGGCCGTAGGTGTCGATGAGCACGTGGGCCCCCTCCCTCGTCGCGTGATCCAGTCGCGTGATCCATGTGGCGTACCACTCGAAGTTCTCGTCATCTGCGAGCCTACGTGACACCACTGACAACGACAGCGCCGGAAGTCACGAGATGCGGCACGGCCGCGTCGTAGGGATCTACGATCCCCGCGACGCGGCCGCCTTGGACGGGTGGGCGCTCAGTGCGCTCCGGTGCCCGTCATGGAGCGCACCTCCAGTTCGGCGTACTTGCCGTCGTCCGGGGTCTCCTTGGACAGGAGAGTGCCCACGACGCCGAGCAGGAAGCCGACCGGGATCGAGATGAGACCCGGGTTCTCCAGCGGGAACCAGTGGAAGTCGACGTCGGGGAACATCGACGTCGGCTTGCCCGACACCACCGGCGAGAACAGCACCAGGCCGACCGCGCTGACCAGGCCGCCGTAGATCGACCACAGGGCGCCGGAGGTGGTGAACCGCTTCCAGAACAGGCTGTAGAGGATCGTGGGCAGGTTGGCGGAGGCGGCGACGGCGAAGGCGAGCGCGACCAGTCCCGCGACGTTCAGGTCGCGGGCGAGGGCGCCCAGGACGATCGAGACCGCGCCGATGCCGACGGTCGCCCAGCGCGCCGCCCTCACCTCCTGCTTCTCGGAGGCGGTGCCCTTCTTGATGACGTTGGCGTAGATGTCGTGGGCGAAGGAGGAGGACGAGGCCAGGGTGAGGCCGGCGACGACGGCGAGGATCGTGGCGAAGGCGACCGCGGAGATGGAGGCCAGCAGGATGGCGCCCCAGTTGGAGTCGACCCCGCCGAGATGCAGGGCGAGCAGCGGTGCCGCGGTGTTGCCCGCCTTGTTGGAGGCGATGATCTCGTCGGGCTTGATGAGCGCGGCGGCGCCGAAGCCGAGCGCGAGGGTCATCAGGTAAAAGGCGCCGATCAGGCCGATCGCCCAGATCACGGACTTACGGGCGGCCTTGGCCGTGGGGACCGTGTAGAAGCGGATCAGGATGTGCGGCAGGCCGGCGGTGCCGAGGACCAGGGCGATGCCGAGCGAGAGGAAGTCCAGCTTGGTGGTGCCGGTGGCGCCGTACTTCAGTCCGGGCTCCAGGAAGGCGGAGCCCTTGCCGCTGGTGGAGGCGGCCTTGCCGAGCAGGTCGGAGATGTTGAAGTTGAACTTCAGCAGAACCAGGAAGGTGAGCAGCAGGGCGCCGGCCATGAGCAGCACGGCCTTGACCATCTGCACCCAGGTGGTGCCCTTCATGCCGCCGATGGTGACGTAGACGATCATCAGCAGGCCGACCAGCGCGACAATGCCGATCTTGCCGCCGTCACTGGTGATGCCGAGCAGCAGGGAGACCAGGACGCCGGCGCCGGCCATCTGGGCCAGCAGGTAGAAGATCGACACGACGATGGTGGAGGCGCCGGCCGCGGTGCGGACCGGCCGCTGGCGCATCCGGTAGGCCAGCACGTCGCCCATGGTGTAGCGGCCGGAGTTGCGCAGGGGCTCGGCGACCAGGAGCAGGGCGACCAGCCAGGCGACGAGGAAGCCGATGGAGTACAGGAAGCCGTCGTAGCCGAACAGCGCGATGGCGCCGGCGATGCCGAGGAAGGACGCGGCGGACATGTAGTCGCCGGAGACGGCGAGGCCGTTCTGGAATCCGGTGAACTGCCGTCCGCCGGCGTAGAAGTCGGCGGCGTCCTTGGTCTGCCGGCCGGCCCAGACGGTGATGACGAGGGTCGCCAGGACGAACACCGCGAACAGGGTGATGATCAGCGGCCGGTGCCGGGTGGCCTCACCGGCCGCGAGGGTGAGCGTGGGTGCGATCGCGGGGCTCATGCGGCGCCCTCCATCCGGGACTTGATGGCCTCGGCCTTGGGGTCGAGCTTGGCGGCGGCGTGCCGCGCGTACCACCAGGCGATGAGGAACGTGGTGAGGAACTGGGCGAGGCCCAGGACGAGTGCGACGTTGATGTTGCCGAACAGCTTGGTGCCCATGAAGCCGCCGGCGTAGTTCGAGAGCAGCACGTACAGCAGGTACCAGGCGATGAAGGCGACGGTCAGCGGGAAGGCGAAGGATCGGTAGGAGCGGCGCAGTTCACCGAACTCCGCGCTGTCCCGCACCGCGACGAACTCCTCGGTGGTCGGGAGTGGGGCCTGGGTTTTCGACGGTGGCGGTGTCTCGGTGGCCACTTCGGTCTCCTCGCGTGTCGGATGTGGTGGGCAGGGGCCCGATCGTGCTCGGGTTCCCCGCCCAAGGTCCACGGAGCCACGCGGCGCCCGGTTCAAGTCCTGTTCGTTGTTTCGCAACCGGCCTGAACAAGTCATTGCCAAGTCATTGCTGGTGAGGGATGTGGCGGGATAGTTTCAGCCTGCACCACCCGTCATGTACCTGCCTGGGCTGCCACCTGCAGTCGGGCAGGCCTGCGCCCGGATGATGTGGAGACCCCATGGCTCATCTGCGTTCCAGACGCCGCCTCGCCCTCGCCGTACCGGTCACGCCCTCGCTGACCGCGTCCCTCGGCTTCCCGCCCCCGGCCGCGTCGGCGGCGCCCCGGGCGGCCACGGCGGAGCAGGCGAAGGACGCGGCGGCCATGGCCCACGTCGTCAACACCAGGAACGAGGGCGCGATGACGGTCAGCGCCACCGGGGCGCGGACCCTCAGGTCGTACGTCGCCGGTGTCGCCGCGCTGCCGAAGTCGACCCGTCCGAACGCCAGGCCCGCCCAGGTGCCGGCCCTCCTCAAGGCCCAGGCGGACAACCCGGGATGCCCGGCCGAGCCCCACGCCCCGGACGGCGACGGCGTCGCCGACTCGTCCTGCAAGGGCGCCAACAACCGCGACGGGTTCCACGGCTCCGGCGTCGTCAACGCGCTCCGCGCGGTCAAGTGACCGGCACGGCCCGTCACTTCCCCCAAACGCCCCCCACGCACTCCGCATGCCTGTCGCATGCCGCACCGCAATGGTTCGAAACACTGGAGTTCACATGAGCGTTCGCCTCAACCGGCGTACCGTCACCATCCCGCTCGGCATGGCCGTCGCCTCCGCTCTCGCGTTCCTGCCGAACGTGGCGTCCGCCACCGAGGCCGGCCAGCAGGTGGCCGCCGCGCAGAGCATCTCCGCCGCCGCCGACGGCGACGCGCTGAGCTACGTCGTCAACGTCCGTCCCGGCCACAGCTCCTCGGCCGTGCAGAAGGCGATCGGCAAGGCCGGCGGCTCCGTCGTCATCGCCTACGACCAGATCGGCGTCATCGTCGTCCACTCGGCGAACGCCGACTTCGCCAAGGAGATACGCAAGGACAAGGGCGTCGAGTCGGCCGGCGCCACCCGGACCGCTCCGCTGTCCCCGCAGTCGACCACCGAGATGTGGTCGCCGCAGGTGCTCTCCGACTCCGAGGTGAAGGCCGCGGCCGCGGCCGCCACCGACGGCCAGGAGCCGCTGGAGTACCTGCAGTGGGACCTGCCGATGATCAAGGCCGACAAGGCGCACGAGATCACGCTGGGCAGCTCCAAGGTCACGGTCGGCGTGATCGACACCGGTGTGGACGACACCCACCCGGACCTCGCCGCCAACTTCAACCGGGCCGCGTCGGTGAACTGCGTGGCGGGCAAGCCGAACACGGCGGACGGCGCCTGGCGGCCGAACGCGGGCGAGAGCCCGCACGGCACCCACGTCGCCGGTGAGATCGCCGCCGCGAAGAACGGCGTCGGCATGGTCGGTGTCGCCCCGGGCGTGAAGGTGTCCGGCATCAAGGTGTCGACGCCGGAGGGCTGGTTCTACACCGAGGCCGTGGTGTGCGGCTTCGTCTGGGCCGCCGAGCACGGCGTGGACATCACCAACAACAGCTACTACACCGACCCGTGGAACTTCAACTGCGCCGACGACCCCGACCAGAAGGCTCTGGTCGAGGCCGTGTCGCGGGCCACCAAGTACGCGGAGAGCAAGGGCACCGTCAACGTCGCGGCCGCCGGCAACGACAACTGGGACCTCGCCGGGAAGACCATCCTCGACCCGGGCAGCCCGAACGACTCCACCCCCGGCGACCGGGTGATCGACCCGAAGAAGTGCCTGGACATCCCGGCGATGCTGCCGGGCACCGTCACGGTCTCCTCCATCGGCGCCAAGGGCATCAAGTCGTCGTTCTCCAACTACGGCCAGGGCATGATCGACGTTGCCGCGCCGGGCGGCGACTCGACCGTCTACCAGACGCCCGACGCCCCCGCCACCAGCGGCCTGATCCTCGGCACGCTGCCGGGCAACCAGTACGGCTACATGGCCGGCACGTCGATGGCCTCGCCGCACGCCGCCGCCGTCGCCGCGCTCATCAAGTCGACGCACCCGAACGCCACGCCGAACCAGGTGAAGGCGCTGCTGGCCCAGGGTGCCGACAAGAAGGAGTGCACGACCCCGTACGACATCAACGGCGACGGCAAGATCGACGCCGTGTGCAAGGGCGGCAAGGGCAAGAACGCCTTCTACGGCGAGGGCGTCGTCAACGCCCTCAACGCTGTGACCAAGTAGACACGGGGGATCCCGGTCAGTACCGCATAGTGCGGTCATGACCGATCTTTCCTTCGCGTGGTCCGCGCTGGGCGGCGATCCCGCCCTCCTGTCGCGGGTCACCACGGTGCAGCGGGAAGGCGCGCTCCGGGCGCGCCTTCCCGTACGGGCACTGGCACGCGCGTGCGTGGGTGCCAGTGCCCTGGCCGCCGCCGAACTCGGTGCCCGGCGGGCGGGACTCGCCGAGGTGCCGGCCGTGCGGGTCGACGACGGGGCCGTGGCCACGGCGTTCCTCAGTGAGCGGCACCTCCTGGTGGACGGGCGGGCGCCGGTCTCCTTCGCACCGCTGTCGCGGTTCTGGCGCACGGCGGACGGCTGGGTGCGCACCCACGCCAACTACCCGCATCACCGGGAGCGGTTGCTCTGCGCGCTGGACGTGCCGGACGACGTCGACCGGGTCGCCTCCGCGCTCGCCGAACGGTCCGCGACCGACGTCGAGGAGGCCGTGTACGCGGCCGGCGGCCTCGCCGTCGCACTGCGCACCCCCGAGGAGTGGGCCGCGCACGAGCAGAGCGTCGCGGTGGCCGCGCGGCCGCTGGTCGAGCGGGAGCGGCTGGACGAGACCCACGCGCGCGTACTGCCGCCCGTCGCGGGTGCCCCCCTGCTGCCCGCCGCCGGGCTGCGCGTCCTGGACCTGACCCGGGTGCTCGCGGGTCCCGTCGCCACCCGCACGCTCGCCCTGCTGGGCGCGGACGTCCTGCGCGTGGACGCGCCGGACCGCCCCGAAGAGGCGGGGCTGCACGCGGACACCGGTTTCGGGAAGCGGTCGGCGGCGCTGGACCTCGCGACCGACCGGGCCGCCTTCGAGGAGTTGCTCGCCGAGGCGGACGTCGTGGTCACCGGGTACCGGCCGGGCGCCCTGGACCGGTTCGGGCTCTCCCCCGACGCGCTGGCCGAACGGCGGCCCGGCCTGGTCGTGGCGCAGCTGTCGGCGTGGGGCGCGTACGGGCCGTGGGGCGGACGCCGGGGCTTCGACAGCCTCGTCCAGGTCGCCACCGGCATCGCCGCGACCGAGGGGTCCCCGGAGCAGCCCGGCGCCCTGCCCGCACAGGCCCTGGACCACGGCACGGGCTATCTGCTGGCGGCGGCGGTGCTGCGCGCCCTCACCGAGCAGACACGGGAGGGCGGCACCCGGCTCCTACGGCTGGCCCTGGCCCGCACGGCGTCCTGGCTGACACGGGCGGACGTCGGGCCGACCACCGGCGCGCACGTGATCGAGGGCTCCGCGTACGACGGCCCCGATCCCTGGCTCGGCAGGACGACCAGCCGGATCGGCCACCTGCGCCACGCCCTCCCGGCCGTCACCTTCACCGACGCCCCGCCCGCCTGGTCCCGACCACCGAGCCCCTGGGGCACGGACACACCCCGCTGGACCTGACCGCGCCGAGAAGAGGGCATGCGGGGTTGCCCGGGGCGGGGCGCGCCAAGCCGTCCGGGGGGCGTGGGCGGAACCGGGTTCCCCCACTTGGCCGCGCGCGCTTGCCCCGTTCGAGGCGGCTGGCGACGATCATTGGGTGACGCTCATACGACCGGCCGCCGGGACGGGGGACGCGCGGGGCACGGGGCGGCGCGGCGCGACGGTCCGGGCCGTCGCCGTCCTCGTCCTGGTGGCGCTCGCCGCACTCATACCGCTGCTCGGTCCGTCCGCCGCCCTGCACGGCACCGGAGAAGCGGCGGCCCCCGGCGTCGGAGCGACAGCCGTGCTGCGGACGGTGCTGTTCGCGGCCCTCTGCCTCCCCGTCGGCGAGCTGTTCGTGAACCGGCTGGCCGACCGCGTACCCGGGAGCCCGGCCGAACGCCCGCGCAGCCGGGCCCTCTACGCGGCCGCCGCCGGTTTCCTCGCCGCCCTGGGCCTCGCCTCCGTGGTGGCCGCCGGCAACCTGGTGCCGCACAGCCCGGACGAGATCGACGTGGGCGGCCTCCACCGGACCCGGGACGGGGTACTGGCCCTGCTGGAGGTCAACGCGTTCCTCGTCGCCGGCCTGTGCGCGCTCACCCGGCGCCCGGCGACGCAGCGGTGGCCGCTCGCCGCGGTGGTCGTGGCCGAGGCGCTGCGCGCGCATCCCGGGACCGAGAGCACCCCGCTGGCCGGCTCCGCGCTGACCGTCGTGCACCTGGTCTGCGCCGCGCTGTGGGTGGGCGGCCTGCTGCACGTGCTGCGCACCCTGCGGCTGTGGCGCGGGGCGGCCACGGGTGCCGCCCTGCTGGGCCGCTACGCGCGCGTGGCGGCCGTCGCGCTCGCCGGCGTGACCGCGACGGGTGTGTGCAGCACGCTGCGCCGGATGCCGGCGGACACCGTGCTGCACCAGCTGACGGCGACGGCCTACGGCCGCACCCTGCTCGCCAAGGTGGTCCTGGTGGCCGGCGTCGCCCTGCTCGCCCTGTGGGCCCGGATCCGGCTGCGGCGGGCACCCGACCCGCTGACCGCGTGCGCCCCCGCACGGGCCGAGGTCGCCGTCCTCGGCGCGGTCGTCGCGGTGTCGGGACTGCTGACGGCGCTGCCGCTGCCGATCCGCTGGTGAGCGGACGCGGCCGCCCCGGTGGGCGAAGGCCGCGTCAGACCCCCACCGCGCCCAGCAGGGTTCCCGCCACGTAGGTCACCGCCATGGCCAGCGCCCCGCCGGCCACGTTCCGCAGGACCGCCCGGCCCGGACCGGCCGCGCCCAGGCGGGCGCTGCTCCAGCCGGTGAGGACGAGGGCGGCCAGGACGGACACCACGGTGACGCCCAGCCGCCAGGCCGCCGGTGGCAGCACGATCGCCAGCAGCGGGAGCAGCGCGCCCACCGTGAACGCCAGGAAGCTCGCCCCCGCCGCGTGCCACGGGTTGGTCAGCTCGTCGGGGTTGATGCCGAGCTCCACGCTCGCGTGCGCCCGCAGCGCGTCCCGCTCGGTGAGCTGCTCCGCCGCCTCCCTGGCCACCTCGCGCGAGAGTCCGCGCGCCTGGAGCAGCTCCGTCAGCTCCCGCAGCTCCGCCTCGGGCTCCTCGCGCAGCTCCCGTCTCTCCACGGCCAGCGCGGCCATCTCCGAGTCCCGCTGGGTCGACACCGACACGTACTCCCCCGCCGCCATCGACATCGACCCGGCGAGCAGACCGGCCAGACCGGCGGTCAGCAGTGCCGAACGGGAGTCCGTCGCACCGGCCACGCCGACGACGAGCCCCGCGGTGGACACGATGCCGTCGTTGGCGCCGAGGACGGCCGCCCGCAGCCAGTTGAGCCGCGAGCCGAGCGCGCCGCCGTGCGGCTCGTCATGCCTTGGTTCCGTCACAGGACGGAGGATCGCACGCTTCGTCCGTCCTGTCCCCGCACGGTTCCTGATGTCCCGTGAGGCCCACCCGCGGCTTTCCGGGAAGCCGTTCACCGGCCTCCCGCGGCGACCGGTGGGCGGGGCTGTCGGTCGTGGCCCGTATCCTCAGTGACCATGCTCGAAGACCGCACGCTCGCAGGGTTGTCCCCCACACCGTGGCCGGCCGCGTATCCGAACGGATACGCGGTCGTTGACGTGGAGACCACCGGCCTGGCCCGGGACGACCGCATCATCTCCGCGGCGGTCTACCGGCTGGACGCGCGCGGCGAGGTCGAGGACCACTGGTACACGCTGGTCAACCCCGAGCGGGACCCGGGGCCGGTGTGGATCCACGGGCTGACGAGCGAGACCCTTCAGGGCGCGCCGCTGTTCGCGGACATCGCGGAGGAGTTCGCCGTGCGGCTGGCGGACCGGGTGCTCGTCGCGCACAACGCGGTGTTCGACTGGCAGATGATCGCGCGGGAGTACGCGCGCGCGAAGCGTGAGGCGCCGGTGCGCCAGCGGCTGTGCACCATCGCGCTGGCCAAGGAGCTGGACCTGCCCCTGCCCAACCACAAGCTGGAGTCGCTGGCGGCCCACTTCGGCGTCGTACAGCAGCGGGCGCACCACGCGCTGGACGACGCGCGCGTGCTCGCCGAGGCGTTCCGTCCGAGCCTGCGGGCCGCGGCGGCGGGCGGGATGCGGCTGCCGCTGCTGGAGTGCCGGCCGCTGACGGAGTGGTCGGACCGGCCGTTGCCCCGGCAGCAGTCCGGCGGCTACGGAGGCTACCGCGCGAGCAGTTGGCGCCCCTCGCGCAAGCGGCCCGCCTGCCCGTACCCCAACCCGGGCCGCTACGAGGAGGGCAAGCGCCTCAGGCAGGGCATGCGGGTGGCCTTCTCCGGCGACACCTCCACCGAGCGCGAGCTGCTGGAGGACCGGGCCGTCGAGGCCGGACTGCACGTGGCCACCAGCCTGTCCCGGCTGACCAGCCTGCTGGTGACCAACGACCCGGACTCGGGTACGTCGAAGGTGGTCAAGGCGCGCCAGTACGGCACTCCGGTGGTGGACGAGGCGGCGTTCGGGCAGTTGCTCAGGGACGTGGAACCGGCGGAGACCCGCTGACGGGCGTACGGGTGATTGCCGGGCGACTCGCCCACGGTCCGCTCGCACGCGCCGGGGCCACGGCTCACCCTGTGGCGCATGGCGAGATGTGAAGTATGCGGCAATGACTACGGAATGACCTTCGAGGTGCACGCCCAGGGATCGGTGCACGTCTTCGACTGCTTCGCCTGCGCGATCCACCGCATGGCACCGATCTGCGAGCACTGTCGTGTCCAGATCATCGGCCAGGGTGTCGAGGTCGAGGGCCACTGGTACTGCGGCGCGCACTGCGCCCGCGCCGAGGGGAGGATCGGAATCGTCGACCGCGTTTGAGGACACCCCTGCCGAAAACACCCCACGCCCGCGGATGTACCGTCGTGGGGTGTACCGCTTCCTGTTGACCCGCCAGTGGGTGATCCTCACCGTCGTCGCGATCGCGCTGATCCCGACGATGATCCGGCTGGGTTTCTGGCAGTTGCACCGCCATGAGCACAAGGTCGCGCTGAACAAGGTGATCGCCGACTCACTGGCCGCGCGGCCCGTCCCGGCCGAGTCGCTGACCTCGCCCGGCGCGACGGTGCCCCAGGACGACCTCTACCGCAGGATCACCGCCCGGGGGCACTTCGACACCGCGGACGAGGAGGTCGTGCGCCGCCGCACCAACGCCGACGGCGATGTCGGCTACCACGTGCTGACCCCCTTCTTCCTCGACGACGGCAAGGTCCTCCTGGTCAACCGGGGCTGGGTCCCCGCGGACGCCTCGCAGACGGCGTTCCCGACCATCCCGGCGCCCCCGCGCGGGGAGATCACCGTCACCGGCCGGCTGATGCCCGACGAGACGACCGCGGCGAGCGGCATCAAGGACGTCAAGGGCCTGCCCGACCGCCAGGTGATGCTGATCAGCAGCACGCAGCAGGCCGAGCGGCTCGGGAAGCAGGTCCTCGGCGGCTACATCCAGATGACCTCGCCCGCGCCCCGGGGCGGCAGCCCCCAGCTGCTGCCCGACCCGGACCACGGCGACATCGGCCCGCACCTGGCGTACGCCATCCAGTGGTGGCTGTTCACCGCGGGCGTCCCCGTCGGCTGGGTGGTGCTGCTGCGCCGCGAGGCGCGTGAGCGCGCGCAGGCGGCGGCGAAGGAAGCGGCGCCGGAGGCGGCACCCGCCGCGGTGTAGCGCCGGTCCGCCGGCCTCGGACTCTGGTGCTTCGACCGGAACCGGGCAGGATGGGGGCCATGGATCTTGGACTGAAGGACCGGGTGTACGTCGTCACCGGCTCCACCCGCGGACTGGGCAACGCCACCGCGCGCGAGCTCGTCGCCGACGGCGCGAAGGTGGTCGTCACCGGGCGGGACGGCAAGCGGGTCGCCGAGGCGGCGGCCGAGCTGGGGCCGAACGCCGTCGGGGTGGCCGTGGACAACGCGGACGTCGAGGCGCCTGCGCGGCTGATCGCGGCGGCGCGGGAGCACTTCGGCGGCTTCCACGGCGTGCTGGTGAGCGGCGGCGGGCCGCCGGCCGGTTTCGTCGCCGACAACACCGACGCGCAGTGGCAGGCCGCGTTCGAGTCGGTGTTCCTCGGCGCGGTGCGGCTCGCCCGCGCGGCGGCGGCCGAGCTGGAGCCCGGCGGGGTCGTCGGGTTCGTGCTGTCCGGGTCCGTGTACGAGCCGATTCCGGGGCTGACCATCTCCAACGCGCTGCGGCCCGGTCTGGCCGGGTTCGCCAAGTCCCTCGCCGACGAGCTGGGCCCGCGGGGCATCCGGGTCGTGGGCGTGCTGCCGGGCCGCATCGACACGGACCGCGTGCGCGAACTGGACGCGCTGTCCGCGGATCCGAAGGCGACACGGGCGGCCGCCGAGTCGCGGGTGCCGCTGCGGCGGTACGGGGCGCCGCAGGAGTTCGGCCGGGCGGCCGCGTTCCTGCTGTCGCCCGCGGCGTCCTACATCAGCGGTGTGATGCTGCCGGTGGACGGCGGGGCCCGGCACGGTTTCTGAGTCCGGCTCGGCCGGGACGCCGGGGCCTCGGGGCGGGTCAGCTCACCCTTTCCACACCGTGCCCGACCGCCTTCAGCCTCACCTCCGCCGGAAGCGCCGCGAGGTTGGCGGAGTCCCGGGCGTGGACGAGGGCCCGGCCGGTGAGGTGGTCCAGGGCCACTCCCGGGTCCACGTGCGGTTCCAGGAGGAGCCGCACGTGGGTCCTGGGGGCGGCGCGGCGGCCGGTCAGGCGGACCTGGGCGCGGGCGACGCCGTCCGGCTGCTCGGCGTCCGCGGCCAGGACGCCCTCCAGGGCCCGGCCCCGCAGCAGGGCCACCCCGCCGTCGCCGGTGTCGACGACCACCTCGGCGAGCCGCCGCCGGCGCACCACCGCGACCAGCCACCACAGGGCCAGCAGCACCAAGGCGGCAAGCGCGGCGATAACGGCGGGCCACCACCGGTCTGCCTCCCGCCACCGCGTCCGCTCGGCGGTGCTCAGCAGGACGTCGTGCGGGCCGCCGTGGATCCACCACGAGGGCGGCCGTACGCCCAGCCCCACGGCGAGCACCGATCCGCCCACCACCAGCAGCACAAGACCGACGAGTCCGGTCAGCACCCGGTTGACGATCCCGAGCACGTCCTCACCCCTTCCGTCCGAGCCGTGCGACGTGCACCGACAGGGCGGGCGGCCGGGCCAGGCCCAGCCCCTCGACCGCTTCGGTGAGCACGGTCTCCAGGTCGGCGCGCACCTCCTCCAGCGCACGGAAGTGGGAGACCGCCCGGACGTCGGCCCTGCGGCGGCGCAGCCGTACGCGTACCGACCGCACACCGGCGATCTCCATGGCCCGGTCGCGCAGCACCAGCGCGGCGGCGTCCCGGTGCAGCCCGGCCCGTACGTCGGGGTGGGTGCGCCGCATGGGCAGCAGGCGGCGCAGCCCCGGAGTGGCCGCCAGCACGATCAGCCACAGTCCGAGGACCGCGGTGACGGCCGCGCCGACGAGCACCCAGGTGTCGTCCAGCGGCCGCTCGGCCAGTTGCCGGGCCAGCTCACGGCGCCAGCGCAGTCCGGGGCGGTGGGCGCGCACGGCCGCGATGTCGTACAGGAAGGCGCCCGCGACGATCAGGAGCAGTAGCGCGACGGTGCCCGCGGGCACCCGGCGCACCGACCAGAAACGGCCGTCGCGGCCGTCCGCGCCGTCCAGGACGGGCGGGGAGCCGTCGGGGTCCGGGGCGGCGGGCCACCCGGGGGCGTCGTCCTTCCCGATGACCGGCAGGCGCTGCGTGGTGTCCTCGATGCCCTGGGGCTCGCTCATCGCGTCCTCCCCTGTGCCGCGCCGTACGCGGGTTCCAGGTGCAGCCGTTCCACCCGGACCGCGACCTCCGGCACCTGCATTCCCGTCAACGCGCCCACCCGCTCGACCACGTGCCGGCGCACCGTGCGGCAGCACGCGCCGACGTCGCTCGGGTAGGCGAGGTCGAGGACGATCCGGACGCGGGCGACGTCGTGGTGCACCACGACCGTGGCCTGCGGTGGCTCGGCGTCCGGCGGCAGGACGCCGAGGGCCTCGCGGGCCGCCCGCTCGGCGATCTTGGCGACGACGCGGTCGGCGATCGTCGTCGCGCCGCGCTCGCCGGGCGGCATGTCGACCGGGGTGGTGCCCGGCCGGCCGTTCCCACCGTTCACCGCGGGTCACCTCCGACGCTGGTCACGGGGGCGGAAGAAGTCGCCGAGCTCCAGGTCCCCCTCCAGGAACCGGCCGACGACGAAGCCGACGGCGCCCAGAGCCGCCACCAGCAGAAAGGCGCCGAATCCGCCGAAGTACCCGGCGAAGCCCAGCGCCATACCGGCGATCATGCCGGCCACGGCCATGCTCATTGCGCGCTCCTCAACTCCTCGGCCGTCGCCGGGTCGTCTTCCGCTCGCCCCTTGTCATCGGTCCTCCGCCGTCATCGGCTCTTCGCCGGCGTGGTGGCCGGTGCGTCACTGGATGCGCGGCTCGAGCTCCTCCTCCGCCTCCTCCGGCAGTTGCACGTCGGTGACGGCGATGTTGACCTCGACGACCTCGAGACCGGTCATCCGCTCCACCGACGCGATCACGTTCTCCCGGACCGCCCGCGCCACCTCGGTGATGGACACGCCGTAGTCGACGACGATCTCCAGATCGAGCGCGGTCTGCACCTCGCCGACCTCGGCCTTCACCCCGCGGGTCACGGACTTGGCGCCGCCCGGGACGCGGTCCCGCACGGCCCCGAAGGTCCGGGAGAAGCCGCTGCCCATGGCGCTCACGCCGATCACGTCGCGCGCGGCCATCCCGGCGATCTTCTCCACGACCCCGTCGGCGATGGTGGTCCGCCCCCGGGTGGCGGGGTCTCCCAGACCGCGCCGGGTCGCCTGGGCCCTGCGGGTCGCGCTGGTCTCCGGCACCTCCCGCTCGCCCTCGGGAGTCCTCGGAGTGCTCGTCCCGTCCTGCTCCGTGGTCATCGCCGTACGTCCTCTCGGTCGTCGTCCCGCACCACGGTAGGCGGACCGGCGCGATCCCGCGCCCGACGCGGCGCGGCCGTCAGTCGCCGGCGCCGGCGAGATCCCGCAGACGCCGGGCCTGCGCCTCGCGTTCGGCGGTGCGCTGCTCCGCGTACGACCGTTCCCGTGCACCGCGCAGCAGCGCCTTGGTCTCGACCACGGCGTCGCGGGGCGCGGCCAGGAGCGCCACGGCCAGGTCCCGTGCCGTCGCGTCGAGCTGGTCCGCGGGCACGGCGACGTTCGCCAGCCCGGTGCTCACCGCCTCGGCGGCACCCACGTACCGGCCGGTGAGGCAGATCTCCAGCGCGCGGGCGTAGCCGACCAGCCCCACCAGCGGATGCGTGCCGGTGAGGTCCGGCACCAGCCCGAGGCTGGTCTCGCGCATGGCGAACTGCACGTCGTCCGCGACGACGCGCAGATCACAGGCCAGTGCCAGCTGGAAACCCGCCCCGATGGCGTGCCCCTGGACCGCGGCGACGGACACGATGTCGTTGCGCCGCCACCAGGTGAACGCCTCCTGGTACTCGGCGATGGTCGCGTCCAGCTCGGCGTCGGAGCCACGCGCGAGGTCGATGAACGACGGCTCACCGTCGAAGCCCTCCGGCGTGAACGCCTGCCGGTCGAGCCCCGCGGAGAAGGACTTGCCCTCACCGCGCAGCAGCACGACGCGGACGGAGCCCGGCAGCAGCCGCCCGGCCTCGGTGAGCGCCCGCCACAGAGCCGGGCTCTGCGCGTTGCGCTTGGCCGGGTTGGTCAGCGTCACCGTGGCGACCGCGTCGTCGACGGTGAGCCGTACGCCGTCCTTGTCGAGTACCGGATCGAGGTCGTGCTCGGGCGAAGCCATGGTGCGCCTCCGACGGGTGCGGTCATCGTGGATGCCCTGCGGACATCGTAAGTGACTGCACAGTAACCACCCGGCCGAACAGAGAACCGACCGGGTGGTCACCATCGAAAGCCGATGGGCCGCCCGCGGTTTCAGGCCGACGAGGCCTTTTTGCCCCGCGTCGCCCCGCCACGCCCACGGAGCGCGACACCCGACTCGCTGAGCATCCGGTGAACGAAGCCATACGAGCGGCCGGTCTCCTCGGCCAACGCCCGAATGCTCGCACCGGCGTCGTACTTCTTCTTCAGGTCTGCCGCGAGCTTGTCGCGCGCGGCGCCGGTCACCCGGCTGCCCTTCTTCAGAGTCTCGGCCACCCGTGCCTCCTCATGGGAAGTGCGCTCTGGTCCCCTCATGATCACCCCTCCGGGGCCCGATGGCCACCCATTCGGCAAGGTCCGTGAGACCCGCCCGTGACGACAGGAAGGCATCCCCACAAGCGGAATCCGTTCTTCCGCGCTTCGGCGTCCGTACCGCCGATCGGGTTCTTCCACGAAGTACCTGGTCAGCGACGCACGGCGGCCGAGCCCTTGGCACATAAGGGCTCGGCCGCGAAATCGACGGAGGACACACCTCGATACGAGGAGATCTCACGCAGATGGTGGATCACCGATGGGCCGAATGATCCATACGCCGTTGATCGCCTGTTCGGTCAAGCGAGGGCGACGAGGTCCGCGTAGTCGGCGCCCCACAGGTCCTCGACACCGTCGGGCAGCAGAATGATCCGCTCCGGTTGCAGCGCCTCGACCGCCCCCTCGTCGTGCGTGACGAGGACGACGGCGCCCTTGTAGGTGCGCAGCGCGCCGAGGATCTCCTCGCGGCTGGCCGGGTCGAGGTTGTTGGTGGGCTCGTCGAGCAGCAGGACGTTGGCGGCGGAGACGACCAGGGTCGCCAGCGCCAGGCGGGTCTTCTCGCCGCCGGAGAGGACCCCGGCCGGCTTGTCGACGTCGTCGCCGGAGAACAGGAACGAGCCCAGCACCTTGCGGACCTCGACCAGGTCCATGTCGGGAGCGGCCGAGCGCATGTTCTCCAGCACCGTGCGGTCCGCGTCCAGGGTCTCGTGCTCCTGGGCGTAGTAGCCGAGCTTGAGCCCGTGGCCGTCGACGACCCGGCCGGTGTCGGGCTGCTCCACCCCGCCCAGCAGGCGCAGCAACGTGGTCTTGCCCGCGCCGTTGAGGCCCAGGATGACGACTCGCGAGCCCTTGTCGATGGCCAGGTCGACGTCGGTGAAGATCTCCAGGGAGCCGTACGACTTCGACAGGCCCTCGGCGGTCAGTGGCGTCCTGCCGCAGGCCGCCGGCTCCGGGAAGCGGAGCTTGGCCACCTTGTCGGACTGGCGGACCGCTTCCAGGCCACTGAGCAGCTTGTCCGCGCGGCGGGCCATGTTCTGCGCGGCGACCGTCTTGGTGGCCTTGGCGCGCATCTTGTCGGCCTGCGCGTTGAGCGCGGCGGCCTTCTTCTCGGCGTTGGCCCGCTCGCGCTTGCGGCGCTTCTCGTCGGCCTCGCGCTGCTGCTGGTACAGCTTCCAGCCCATGTTGTAGACGTCGATCTGGGCGCGGTTGGCGTCCAGGTAGAACACCTTGTTGACGACCGTCTCGACCAGGTCGACGTCGTGGGAGATGACGATGAAGCCGCCGCGGTAGGTCTTCAGGTAGTCGCGCAGCCAGATGATCGAGTCGGCGTCGAGGTGGTTGGTGGGCTCGTCGAGGAGCAGGGTGTCGGCGTCGGAGAACAGGATCCGGGCCAGCTCGATGCGGCGGCGCTGACCGCCGGAGAGGGTGTGCAGGGGCTGGCCGAGCACCCGGTCGGGCAGGTTGAGCGCGGCGGCGATGGTGGCGGCCTCGGCCTCGGCGGCGTACCCGCCCTTGGTGAGGAACTCGGTCTCCTGGCGCTCGTACTGCTTGAGCGCCTTCTCGCGGGTGGAGCCCTTGCCGCTGGCGATGCGCTGCTCGTTCTCGCGCATCTTGCGGATCAGCACGTCCAGGCCGCGCGCGGACAGGACGCGGTCCCGGGCGAGTACGTCGAGGTCGCCGGTGCGCGGGTCCTGCGGGAGGTAGCCGACCTCGCCGGAGCGGGTGACGGTGCCGGCGGCGGGGATACCCTCGCCGGCCAGGACCTTGGTGAGGGTGGTCTTGCCCGCGCCGTTGCGGCCGACCAGGCCGATGCGGTCGCCCTTGGCGACGCGGAAGGTGGCGGACTCGATGAGGACGCGGGCACCGGCGCGCAGCTCGATGCCGGAAGCGGAGATCACGGACAGACTCCAGGGCAGGTGTGGTGGCGGGTGGGTGGCTGAGACGGACCCGCCGTCTAATGCACGAGGAGAATGGCCATGGGGGACAGTCTAACGGGGGCGGGCAAGCACTTTTCCGGGTGTTTGCGCCGGGGCGTTGTCAGTGGCCGGTGCCAGACTGGGCGGCGCACCGGACTTGTCGGTGCGAACCGACTCACAGGGAAGTGATCGGCATGGCGAACACGGCCGGCGAACGCCCGAGCATCTACCCGACGCTGCTGTACGCGGACGCCAAGGCGGCCGTCAAACAGCTGACGCAGGCCTTCGGTTTCACGGAACTCGCGGTGTACGAGGGGGAGGACGGCCTCGTGCACCACGCCGAGCTGGTGCAGGGCAACGGCGCGGTGATGCTGGGTTCGAAGGGCCGCGGCGGCCGCTTCGACGAGGCGATGCGCGGCGCGGGCCCCACGGGGGTGTACGTGGTGGTGGACGACGTGGACGCCCACCACCGGCGCGCGGCGGACCACGGCGCGGAGATCCTGATGCCCCCGACGGACCAGGACTACGGCTCCCGGGACTACATGGCCCGGGACGTCGAGGGCAACATCTGGAGCTTCGGCACGTACGCCCCCCGCGTCGAGGGCTGACCCCGGGGCGTCAGTTGCCCCCGGTATGCACCTGGAAGGCCGCCCGGCGGACGGCCTTGGCCAGCGCCGGGTCGGGGTGCGCGGCGGCGAGCGCGACCAGCACCTGCACGGTGCGGGGGTGGCCCACGGTGCGCACCTCGTCGAGCAGCATCGGGACGGTGGGCTGCACCGCGGCCTCCAGGTGCCGTACGAGCATCGAGGCCTCGCCGTGGTCGGTGACCGCGGCGGCGGTGTCGACCCACAGCCACGTGGCCTCCTCGCGGGTGAGCACCTCGTGGGCGTCCTCCGCGTCGACACCGTCGTGCTCGGCGAGCCACAGCAGGGCGTACGGCCTGAGCGCCGGCTCGTCGAGCACGGCCCGTACGTCGGGCTCGGCGGGCGCGCCGACGACCCGCAGCGCCTCGAAGGCGAGCCCGCGCAGCAGCGCGTCCTCGCCCCGGGCGCCGGCGAGCAGCTCGGTGACGGCGCTGCCGACGGGCCGGGCGGCGAGCCAGGCGCGGTACTCGGCCCGGGCCGCGTTGGGCCGCAGCTGCGCGCAGCCGCGGAGCATGTCCTCGGCCGACTGCTCGATGTTCCCGGCGGGGCTCTGCGCGGCCACGCAGATCTGCTCCAGCTTCACCCACACCGCCCAGCTGCCGAGCGGGGTGAGGGTGGCCTGCCCGTCCCCGTCGGTCAGCGCGCCCACCGCGGCGAGGGCCCGCAGCGCCCAGTCGAGGAGGGGCGCCAGCGCGGTGTCCTCGACGGGGGCGGCGAGGGGCGCCACGGCACTCCCCGCCTCGCGAACGGCGGCAGCGGCACCGCCGGGCGCCGGGGCGCCCAGGCCCTCGGGCCCGGAGCCGGCCGTGGCCGGTCCACCCAGCGCCTCGGTCTCCGCCCCGGACACGAGAGCGACGGCAGCACCGTCCGGTGCCGACCAGGCCGGGGCACGTTCGGAGGCGGCACTGTCAGATACGGAGACGGTGGTGGTCGCGGCGGTCCCGGCGGCGGGGACCACCTGAAGAGAGGCCTCCGGACCGGAGACGGCACCCAGCCTTGCGGCGGGCTCGGGGGCGGGCTGCGCGGCCGGGGGCGCGGAGGTGGTGGTGTCGTTCGGGGCCGGGGCCGCCGTGCCCGCGGGGTCGTAGGGGACCTCGCAGCGGTCGGTGCGCAGCTCGGTGACGCGCTGGCGGAGGAGGTCGAGGAGCTGCTCGACGGGGACGGGGCCGGCGGAGAGCTGGAGGAAGGACAGGACCTGCGGCATGGCCGAGACGACCTCGGCGACGGCGGCCGCCTCCTGGCTCTCCGATTCCGGGCAGGCGAGCGACCAGGCGTCGAAGAAGGCCACCCAGCCGCGCAGGACGGCGCTGTCGTCGCGGTCCCAGGCGCGCAGCCGCCAGCCGGGACGGACGTCGTCGCCGTGCACCTCGATGAGGCCGGCGAGCCGGGCGGTGTCCCAGTCGGCACGGACCTGTGCGGCGGTCAGGCCCAGATCGGCAGCCGCCCGTTCGGCGGTCGCGTCGGAGAGGGTGGCCTTGTCGTCGGCCGTCGGCCCCTGGCGGCCCGGCCCGAGGGCGGCGTCCGCCCAGCGGGCGACGCGGGCCGCGCCGGCCAGAAGGGAGCGCGCCATTCTGGCCAGCTCCGCGGGTGCCGGGGTGCCCTCCGGGGGGCGCGGGGCGGGGCGGCGCGATTGCCGCTGGTTCACGGCTCGGGGGGCGGCGGCCAGGGGTCGTGGGCGGACGATGCGAAGCCTGGAGTCGCGCGGGATACGGGACGTCACGGGTGCAGTCTTCCGGTTGACGGTCCGAAAACCCAAACGGAATGTCACGGCAGGCGATCGAGAAGGCCAAGGGAGGACCAAGAGGACCCCTGCCGGGCGCCGTCCGGCCGGTTTCGAAAGGGTCCCGGAGACCTGTCCCGCCGCCGGTCCCGGGGCGGGGGAAGCGGGGCGAAACGGAACCGTGCCGCCGCCTCACATCAGCGGTGTCAGGAAGCGCCGCAGGGCCTCCTCGTACCCCTCGGGGTCGGCGTTCCACATCGCGCCGTGCGGAGCGCTCGGCACCATGTGCAGCGCGACCAGGTTGGGGCGGCGCTCGGCGAGGCGGCGGGAGAGCTGCCAGGGGGCCACCCGGTCGCCCGGGCCGTGGAAGATCAGCGTCGGTACGGTGAGCCCCTCCGGGTCCGTCGCCTCGGCCAGGCGGTCGCCGTACAGACCGGTGCGCCCCTGCGCGGCGCGCACGGCGAGCGGCAGCAGCGGGCCCGGGGTGTGCCGCGCCCGGGCCAGGGCCCGCAGCGTCACCTCCCAGTTGAGCACCGGGGAGTCCAGCACGAGTCCGGAGATCCGCTCGCGCACCGCCGAGCGGGTGGCGGCGCGCAGCGCCATCGTGGCGCCGGTGGACCAGCCGTGCAGCACGATCCGCTCGGCCCCGTACCGCATGGCGTAGCGGATCGCCGCGTCCAGGTCCCGCCACTCGGTCTCGCCGAGGTGGTTCAGGCCGTCCGGCGGGCGGGGCGCGCCGAGGTCGCCGCGGTAGGCGAGGGCCAGTACCGGGAAGTGCCGGCGGTGCAGGAACCCCAGGATGTTCATGGGGAGTTCGCGGGTACTGCCGAGGCCGTGCACCGCGATCACCCAGGTCTCGCGCACCCCGGGCACGAACCAGGCAGGCAGAGGACCGAGTTCGCCGGGGACGTCGACGTCGGCGTGCTCGATACCGAGGGCGCTGCGCGGGTTGCCGACGTGCAGGTTCGGGGTGAGCCACACCTTGTCGCCGCGTTGCAGGACGCCGTGGGTGACGCGTTCCAGTCGGCGTACGACAGTGTCGGGCCGGTGCGGGGCGGTGGGCAGCACGGGGCCCACCACCGCGTGGGAGCCGTCGCCCGCCAGCCCGTAGGTGCCCGGGCGCAGGGAGGCGAGGTCCCGGGTGAGGCTGATCCGGCCGGCGGCCGTGCCGTGCACGGTGAGCCGGGGTTCGGTGGGCAGGGGCCGGCCCGGGGGCGCCTTGAGCGCGGCGTCGCTGGCGAGCCGGCCCGCGGCGACGCTCGCCGCGCCGGCCGCCAGGGCTGCGGTGACGGCCGCGGCCGTCGCTTTGGCAGTGGGCACGGCTCCAGTGTCCTGGCGCACCCGGTCACCGGCCAGTGGGACGGAGGGTCGGGGTGACATGTCCGCGCGGGTTCCATGAAGAGCGGCGTTCATTCCTCGCCGCAGCCCTTCCCGATCTCTGCCCCGGCTCCCTCCCCCTCTCTACCCCTGCCCCTGCCCCTGCTGTCCGTACGCCCGCAGCCGCTCCCCCGCCTGCGCCAGTTGCTCCGGCGTCAACAGGGCCGGTGTCAGGCCGGGGACGCTGGACGCCGCCAGCCACACACGGCACATCCACTCCAGCTGGGCCGTGCGGTCGTAGGCCTGGTCGAGGCCGGCGCCGTGGGTGAGGGTGCCGTGGTTGGCGAGCAGGCAGCCGGTGCGGCCGGCGAGGGCGCGCAGCACGTTCCCGGCCAGTTCCTCGGTGCGGTACGTCGCGTACGGGGCGACCCGGACGGGGCCGCCGAGCGCGCCGGCCATGTAGTGGATCAGCGGCAGCTCGGTGACGAGCGTCGAGACGGCGGTCGCGTGCACGGCGTGGGTGTGGACGACGGCGCCCGCGTCGGTGCCGCGGTAGACGGCGAGGTGCATGGGCAGTTCGCTGGTCGGCACCAGGGTGCCGAGCACCTGTCTGCCGTCCAGGTCGACGCCGGTGACGTCGTCGTCCGTGAGCCGGTCGTAGGGGACGCCCGAGGGGGTGACCAGGACGATGTCGCCGACGCGTACGGACACGTTGCCCGAGGTGCCGACGACCAGCCCGTCCGACACCGTGCGGCGGGCCGCCGCGACCAGTTCCCGCCAGGCGCGCGCCGTGTCCCCGGACACGTCCGCCCCGGCCCCTCGCGCCTTGGCCCGCTCGCCTTGTGCGTCCGCTCGGTCCCGCCGCTGTTCGGTCATGCGCCGATCCTGCCAGGACGCCTCCCGCGAGCGGCCGTTCCTGTCCGCCGGAACGCGGGAAGGAACACCGCGATGACCGCCTCAGTTCATCTTCCGTTCACCCGGGTTACCTACGTTCAACGCGCCAATGACGCTCGAACGATTGCCTGGGTAAATGGAAAGCTTCTCGCTGATCCTCGCGATGGTGGTGATCACCGCACTCGCGTTTGATTTCACGAACGGTTTCCACGACACCGCCAACGCGATGGCCACGACCATCTCCACCGGCGCGCTCAAGCCCAAGGTCGCGGTGGCCATGTCCGCCGCGCTGAACCTGGTGGGCGCCTTCCTCTCCGTGGAGGTCGCCAACACGATCTCCAAGGGTCTCGTCGACGAGAGCGGCATCCGTCCCGAAGTCATCTTCGCCGCCCTGGTGGGCGCGATCCTCTGGAATCTGCTGACCTGGCTGGTCGGACTCCCCTCCAGCTCCTCGCACGCCCTCATGGGCGGTCTGATCGGCGCCACCATCGCCTCGGCCGGCTTCAGCGCCGTGCACGGCGGTGTCCTGCTCACCAAGGTCCTCATCCCGGCGGTCGTCGCCCCGGTCGTCGCGGGTCTGGCCGCGCTGGTCGCGACCCGGCTGTCGTACGGCATCGGCAGCAAGTCGCATTCGCACGGCAGGGCGGCCGAGAAGGGCCACCGCGCGGGGCAGATCGCCTCCGCGGGCCTGGTCTCGCTGGCCCACGGCACCAACGACGCGCAGAAGACGATGGGCGTCATCACCCTCGCCCTGGTCGCCGGCGGCGCCCTCGCCCCCGGCTCGAACCCTCCCACCTGGGTCATCCTCTCCGCGGGTCTGGCCATCGCGCTCGGCACCTACATCGGCGGCTGGCGCATCATCCGCACCATGGGCAAGGGCCTGACCGACCTCCAGCCGCAGCAGGGCTTCGCCGCCCAGACCAGCGCGGCCACCGCCATCCTGGCCTCCTCCCACCTCGGCTTCTCCCTGTCCACCACGCACGTCGTCTCGGGTTCGGTGATGGGCGCGGGCCTGGGCCGCAAGGGCGGCGTGGTCCGCTGGTCCACCGCGACCCGCATGGCCGTCGCCTGGGCGCTCACCCTGCCCGCCGCGGCCCTGGTCGGGGCCGGCGCGGAGGCCGTGACCCGGCTCGGCGCCTGGGGCACCTGCCTCGTCGCCGTGTTCCTGGTGGCCTCCAGCGCCGCGATCTGGAAGATCTCCCGCCGTGAGGTCGTCGACCACACCAACGTCAACAACACCGGCACCGACGCCGACACCGAGGAGCCGGCCGGCGTGGTCACCCAGGCCATCGCCGCCGTCATCCCGCCGCCGGCCTCCCCGGTGACCGACACGCTCACGGCCACGATCCCCGCCCAGCCCTCCGCGCCCGCCACCGACCCCGCGTCCGTCGCGCCCCCGCCGGCCGCCGCCGTCTGAGCTCGCGTCCAGGCAGAAGGAAGAGAACACCATGAAGATCGACTGGGCGGCCCTCGGCTCCGTCTTCGGCGTCAGCCTCGGCGTCACGGTGGGCCTCGTGGCCCTGTTCACCCTCGGCATCGCCGGTCTCTCCCGCCGCGAGCGGGCCGTCGCCCAGGGCGACGGCAGCGGGGTCCTCGCGGTCACCGGCGCCTACGCCTGCTTCGCCGCGTGCGCCGCCGCGGTGGCCTACGGGATCCACCTGATCATGGCGTAGCCGTACTGCCCGGCGCGGCCGGGACCCTGGCGACCGGGTCGGATCCGCGTGACGGGTCCCGCCCGACCCACACGTCACCACGTCACCCGCTCTTGCCGGACCGTCCCCGCGACGGCCCGGGAAGGGCGGGTTTTCCCGTCCGGCCCGCCCCGGGGTGTGGGCCTCATCTCAGTACCCCTGCGCAGGTCAACGGCAGGTTGACGGGTGTTCGCGGTGCGTGGTGGACTGCCGGAGCCACATACGGCGGCAGGAGAGGAAGCCCGGTGCGAATCCGGCGCGGTCCCGCCACTGTGACCGGGGAAGAACATCCCCGGGAGTCAGGAACTCTCACCGCCGGTCTCGTCGAACCAGGGCGTGGACACCCTGAGTGAGGACATGTATCGCCATGCGCGGCTGCCGACCGAGGTTCACCAGCGACTCACTGACCGACCGCACGACCGGCTGACCCGATGGGTGCCGATCGCGACTTCGCGTACGGCGCCG
Organism: Streptomyces sp. NPDC052043; assembly: GCF_044548235.1. Lineage (NCBI taxonomy): Bacteria > Bacillati > Actinomycetota > Actinomycetes > Kitasatosporales > Streptomycetaceae > Streptomyces > Streptomyces sp. NPDC052043. The sequence continues at coordinate 957,347 of NZ_JBIUBT010000001.1, read as the reverse complement.
CCGCCGGCCTCCTCGGTGACCTGCTCCTCGGCGATCCGCGCCGCGGGCACCCCGTCGCCGTGTTCGGACGGGCCGCGGGTGCCGTGGAACGCGCGCTGTGGCGGGACCACCGCGGCTGGGGCGCCCTGCACACCGCCGTGTGCGTGGGGGGCGTCGTGTCGTCGGCCGCGCTGGCCGCGTCTGCCCTGCGTCCTTCCCGTACCGCGTCCGTCGCGCTGACCGCCGCCGCCACCTGGGCCGTCGTCGGCGGGACCTCCCTCGCCCGGGAGGCGCGGGTGATCGGACGCGCGCTGGAGACCGGTGACATCGAGGGCGCCCGGGCGCGGCTGCCGCATCTGTGCGGGCGCGACCCTCAGGCACTGGACGCCGACGGCATCGCCCGCGCCGTGGTCGAGTCCGTCGCCGAGAACACCTCCGACGCGGTGGTGGGCGCGCTGGTGTGGGGAGCCGCCGCCGGTGTGCCGGGGCTCCTCGGCTTCCGCGCGGTCAACACCCTGGACGCCATGGTCGGGCACAAGTCCCCCCGCTACCGCCGCTACGGCTGGGCCTCGGCCCGGCTCGACGACCTCGCCGGATGGCCGGGGGCGCGGCTCACCGCCGCCCTGGCCGCCGTCGCGGGCGACGACCCGCGCGGTGCCGTACGCGCCTGGCGCGCCGACGCCGGCAAGCATCCGAGCCCCAACGCCGGCCCGGTGGAAGCCTCGTTCGCGGGGGCGCTCGGCGTGCGCCTTGGCGGCACGCTCTCGTACGCCGGGCGCGTGGAGCACCGCCCGGTGCTCAACGGCCCCGGACGCGCCGTCCGGCCGGGTGACATCGAGCGCGCGGTACGGCTCTCCCGCCGCGTGGGCTGGCTCGCGCTCGGCGTGTGCGCGGGCGTACGGCTGCTGAAGAGAGGACGGACGTCATGAGCGGCGGTCTGCTCGTCGCCGGCACCACCTCCGACGCCGGGAAGAGCGTCGTCACGGCCGGGATCTGCCGGTGGCTGGTGCGCCAGGGCGTGAAGGTCGCCCCGTTCAAGGCGCAGAACATGTCCCTCAACTCCTTCGTCACCCGCGAGGGCGCCGAGATCGGGCGGGCGCAGGCCATGCAGGCCCAGGCGTGCCGCGTCGAGCCGACCGCGCTGATGAACCCGGTGCTGCTCAAGCCGGGCGGCGAGCAGAGCAGTCAGGTGGTGCTGCTCGGCAGGCCGGTGGGTGAGATGAGCGCCCGCGGCTACCACGGCGGGCGGCAGCAGCGGCTCCTCGGCACCGTCCTCGACTGCCTCGCCGAGCTGCGGAGCACGTACGACGCGGTGATCTGCGAGGGGGCGGGCAGCCCGGCGGAGATCAACCTGCGCCGCACCGACATCGTCAACATGGGGATCGCGCGCGGCGGGCGGCTGCCCGTGCTCGTCGTCGGCGACATCGACCGCGGCGGCGTCTTCGCCTCCTTCTTCGGCACGCTCGCGCTGCTGTCTCGTCAGGACCAGGAACTGGTCGCCGGGTTCCTCGTCAACAAGTTCCGCGGGGACGTCTCGCTGCTCGAACCCGGCCTCGACATGCTGCACGGGCTCACGGGACGGCGTACGTACGGCGTGCTGCCGTTCCGGCACGGGCTCGGCATCGACGAGGAGGACGGACTGCGCGTCTCGCTGCGGGGCGCGGTGCGGGAGTCCACCGTGGCGCCGCCGGTCGGCGAGGACGTGCTGCGGGTCGCCGTCTGCGCCGTGCCGCTGATGTCCAACTTCACCGACGTCGACGCGCTCGCCGCCGAACCAGGCGTCGTCGTGCGGTTCGTGGACCGTCCCGAGGAACTGACCGACGCCGACCTCGTCGTCGTACCCGGCACGCGGGGCACGGTCAGGACACTGGAGTGGCTGCGGGAGCGGGGGCTTGCGCGGGCCCTCGCGAGAAGGGCGGCGGACGGGCGGCCCGTGCTCGGCATCTGCGGCGGTTTCCAGCTTCTCGGCGAGCACATCGAGGACGACGTCGAGTCGCGAGCCGGACACGTGGACGGCCTCGGACTGCTGCCCGTACGGGTCAGGTTCGCCCGCGAGAAGACCCTCACCCGGCCGGAGGGCGAAGCCCTCGGCGAACGGGTCGAGGGGTACGAGATCCACCACGGGGTCGCCGAAGTCACCGGCGGAAGTCCCTTCTTGGACGGGTGCCGGGTCGGCGCCGTCTGGGGCACCCACTGGCACGGCTCCCTGGAGTCGGACGGCTTCCGCCGGGCCTTCCTGCGCGAGGTGGCGGCCGCCGCCGGCCGGCGTTTCGTGCCGGCGCCCGACACCTCGTTCGCCGCGCTGCGCGAGGAGCAGCTCGACCGGCTCGGCGACCTGATCGAACAGCACGCGGACACGGACGCGCTGTGGCGACTCATCGAGTCGGGCGCGCCGCAAGGACTGCCTTTCATTCCACCGGGAGCGCCCGCATGAGCACAGTGTTGTTGTTGTCGACCGCCGACACCGATCTGCTCGCCGCCCGAGCCTCGGCGGCCTCCTACCGGATCGGCAACCCGACCCGCGTGGACGTCGGCGAGGAACTTCCCCGGCTGCTCGACGGCGCGGACCTCGCCGTCGTACGGCTGCTCGGCGGCAAGCGGGCCTGGGAGGACGGGCTCGCCGCGCTGAAGGCCTCCGGCGTCCCGACGGTGCTGCTGGGCGGCGAGGCCGTACCGGACGCCGAGCTGATGGCGGAGTCGTCGGTGCCGGCCGGAGTCGTGGCGGAGGCGCTGAAGTACCTCGTCGAGGGCGGCCCGGAGAACCTCGCGGAACTCGCCCGGTTCCTGTCCGACACGGTGCTGCTGACCGGTGAGGGCTTCGAGGAGCCGCAGCGGATGCCGGAGTACGGCGTCCACGGCGAACGCGCCTTCGTGGAAGGCCGCCCGACCGTCGGCGTGCTCTTCTACCGCGCCCACGAACTCAGCGGCAACACGGCGTTCGTGGACACCCTGTGCGACGCGATGGAGGCGCACGACGCCAACGCCCTTCCTATCTTCTGCGGTTCGCTGCGCGGTGCGGACGCCGGGCTGTACGAGATCCTCGGACGCGCCGACGCCCTGGTCGCCACCGTCCTCGCGGCCGGCGGCACGCACGCCTCGCAGGCGTCGGCGGGCGGTGACGAGGAGGCCTGGGACATCGGGGCGCTCGCGGACCTGAACATCCCCGTGCTGCAGGGGCTCTGCCTCACCTCGTCCCGGGCTGCCTGGGACGCGTCCGACGCCGCCCTCTCCCCCATGGACGCGGCCATGCAGGTCGCCATCCCGGAGTTCGACGGGCGGCTGATCACCGTCCCGTTCTCCTTCAAGGAGCAGGGACCGGACGACGTGCCGGTGTACGCGGCCGACCCCGAGCGGGCCGCCCGGGTCGCCGGGATCGCCGTACGGCACGCACGGCTCGGGCACAAGCCGAACGCCGAGAAGAAGCTCGGCCTGGTCTTCACCGCCTATCCGACCAAGCACTCCCGGGTCGGCAACGCCGTCGGCCTCGACACCCCCGCCTCGGCGGTGCGGGTGCTCGACGCGCTCCGGGACGCCGGGTACTCCCTCACGGAATACCCGGACAACGGCGACGAGTTGATCCACCGGCTCATCGAGGCCGGCGGCCACGACGTCGAGTGGCTGACCGAGGACCAGCTGGCCGCCGCGCCCGCACGGGTGCCGCTCGCGGACTACCGGGCGTGGTTCGACACCCTGGACCCCGAGCTGCGCAGCGCCATGCTGGAGGCCTGGGGCGAACCGCCGGGCAGCCTGTATGTCGACGGCGACGAGATCGTCCTCGCCTCCCTCCAGTTCGGGAACGTCGTGGTGATGATCCAGCCGCCGCGCGGCTTCGGCGAGAACCCGATCGCGATCTACCACGACCCCGACATGCCGCCGTCCCACCACTACATGGCGGCCTACCGCTGGCTGGAGAACTCCTTCGGCGCCGACGCCGTCGTCCACATGGGCAAGCACGGCACGATGGAGTGGCTGCCGGGCAAGGGCCTGGGGCTGAGCGGGGGGTGCGCCCCGGACGCGGTCCTCGGCGACCTGCCGCTGATCTACCCCTTCATCGTCAACGACCCCGGTGAGGGCACCCAGGCCAAGCGGCGCGGGCACGCCACGGTCGTCGACCACCTCGTCCCGCCGATGGCGCGCGCCGACACCTACGGCGACCTGGCCAAGCTGGAGCAGCTCCTCGACGAGTACGCGCTCGTCTCCGACCTGGACCCGGTCAAGGCGCCCGCCGTGCGCGCCCAGATCTGGACCCTGGTCAAGGCCGCCGAACTGCACCACGACCTCCATGTGGACGAGCAGCCGGACGACGGCGACTTCGACGAGTTCGTCATGCACATCGACGGCTATCTCTGCGAGATCAAGGACGTGCAGATCAGGGACGGTCTGCACATCCTCGGCGGCGGACCGGTCGGCGAGCCGCGGGTGAACCTGGTGCTGGCCGTGCTGCGCGCCTCCCAGGTGTGGGGCGGGCAGGCGAACGCGCTGCCGGGGCTGCGGGCCTGTCTCGCGGAGCACTTCGGTCTGGTGGAGAAGGAGTTGCTGGCCGAGCCGGGCGCCGCGGTGAAGGTGCCGGTGGAGCTGACGGACCTGGTGGACGGCCCCTCGCGCACGGCGGCGGACGCCATCGACCTGCTGGAGCAGCTGTGCCGGCGGATCACCGAGGGCATGGAGGAGCGCGGCTGGGCGGCCGACGCGGGTCCCGCGCTCGTACGGGAGGTGCTGGGCACCGAACTCCCGGACGCCACGGCAGTGCTGGAGTTCGCCTGCACCGAGGTCGTGCCGCGGCTGGCGCGTACGACGGACGAGATCGGGCACATCCTGCGGGCGCTGGACGGCGGTTACGTCCCCGCCGGTCCGTCGGGCTCGCCGACCCGGGGCCTGGTCAACGTGCTGCCGACCGGGCGCAACTTCTACTCGGTCGACCCCAAGGCGATCCCGTCGCGGCTGAGTTGGGAGGTCGGCCAGTCGCTGGCGGACTCGCTGGTGGCCCGCTATCTGCAGGACACGGGCGCGTACCCGAAGTCGGTCGGCCTGACGGTCTGGGGCACGTCCGCGATGCGCACGCAGGGTGACGACATCGCCGAGATCCTGGCACTGCTGGGCTGCCGCCCGGTGTGGGACGACGCCTCGCGCCGGGTGACCGGCTTCGAGGTGGTCTCCCTGGAGGAGCTGGGCCGGCCGCGCATCGACGTGACGGTCCGCATCTCGGGCTTCTTCCGGGACGCGTTCCCGCACGTGGTCGGCCTGATCGACGACGCGGTACGGGCGGTGGCCGAGCTGGAGGAGCCCGCCGACCGGAACTTCGTCAAGGCGCACGCCGACGAGGACACCGCCGAACACGGCGACCGGCGCCGCGCCACGGCCCGCATCTTCGGCTCCAAGCCGGGCGCGTACGGCGCGGGTCTGCTGCCGCTGATCGACGCGCGCAACTGGCGCAGTGACGCCGACCTCGCCGAGGTGTACGCGGTCTGGGGCGGCTACGCCTACGGGCGCGGGCTCGACGGGCGGGCGGCGCGCGGGGACATGGAGACGGCGTTCCGGCGGATCGCGGTGGCGGCGAAGAACGTCGACACGAGGGAGCACGACCTCGTCGACGCGGACGACTACTTCCAGTACCACGGCGGCATGGTCGCCATGGTGCGGCACCTGACGGGGGCGAGCCCGGAGGCGTACGTCGGGGACTCCGCCGTGCCGGACCAGGTGAAGACGCGGACGCTGGGCGAGGAGACGCACCGTGTCTTCCGTGCCCGGGTGGTCAACCCCCGCTGGATGGCGGCCATGCGCCGGCACGGCTACAAGGGCGCCTTCGAGATGGCGGCGACCGTCGACTACCTCTTCGGGTACGACGCCACGGCGGGCGTGGTCGACGACTGGATGTACGAGAAGTTGGCGTCCGAGTACGTGTTCTCGCCGGAGAACCAGGAGTTCATGCGGAAGTCCAACCCGTGGGCCCTGCGGGGCATCACGGAACGCCTGCTGGAGGCAGCGGACCGCGGGCTGTGGGCGGAGCCGGACGCGGACACGCTGGAACGGCTTCGGGCCACCTACCTGGAGCTGGAGGGCGACTTGGAGGGCGAGGACAAGTGACCACCCCGTTTCCGTTCACGGCTGTCGTCGGACAGGACGACCTGCGGCTCGCGCTGCTGCTGAACGCGGTGTCGCCCCAGGTGGGCGGCGTACTCGTGCGCGGCGAGAAGGGCACGGCCAAGAGCACCGCCGTGCGTGCCCTTTCCGCGCTGCTGCCCCAGGTGGACGTCGTCCCCGGGTGCCGTTTCTCCTGTGACCCCGCCGCGCCCGACCCCGCCTGCCCGGACGGGCCGCACGAGCCGGGGGCCGGTGCCGAGCGGCCGGCGCGGATGGTCGAACTCCCCGTCGGCGCCTCGGAGGACCGGCTCGTGGGCGCGCTCGACATCGAGCGGGCGCTCGCCGAGGGCGTGAAAGCCTTCGAGCCGGGGCTGCTCGCCGACGCGCACCGCGGGATCCTCTACGTCGACGAGGTCAACCTGCTGCACGACCACCTCGTGGACCTCTTGCTCGACGCCGCCGCCATGGGCGCCTCCTACGTCGAGCGCGAGGGTGTTTCCGTACGGCACACCGCCCGGTTCCTGCTCGTCGGGACCATGAACCCCGAGGAGGGCGAGCTGCGGCCGCAGCTCCTCGACCGGTTCGGGCTCACCGTCGAGGTCGCGGCCTCGCGGGAGCCCGACGAGCGGGTGGAGGTCGTGCGCAGGCGACTCGCCCACGACGACGATCCCGCCGCCTTCGCCACGCGCTGGGCCGACGAGGAGGCCGCCGTACGGCAGCGGATCGTGGCCGCGCGGGAGCTGCTGCCGCAGGTCCGGCTGGGCGATGGCGCGCTGCGGCAGATCGCCGCGACCTGTGCGGCCTTCGAGGTCGACGGCATGCGCGCCGACATCGTCATGGCGCGTACGGCGACCGCGCTGGCCGCCTGGGCCGGGCGGACCGACGTGCTCGCCGAGGACGTCCGGCAGGCCGCGCTGCTGGCCCTCCCGCACCGCAGGCGCCGCAACCCCTTCGACGCGCCGGGCCTGGACGAGGACAAGCTCGACGAGACCCTCCAGGAGTTCGGGGGCTCGGAGGACGACGATCCCGACCCCGGTCCCGACGGACCCGGCGGTGGCGGCGGGCAGCCCGCCCCCGATGACGACGGCGGCCCGCAGGACGGTGACACCGCCGCACAGCCCGAGGCCGGCGACGGCGGCGGCGAGCCGCAGCCCTCCGGCGCCGGTGCCGGCGAGCAGTCCGCCGTACGCGCCTCCGAGCCGTTCCGTACCAAGGTGCTGAGCGTGCCCGGCCTCGGCGAGGGTGCCGCCGGCCGACGTTCGCGGGCGCGGACCGAGCACGGGCGCACGATCGGGGCCCGGCGGCCCCAAGGCGCCCTGACCAAGCTGCACTTGGCGGCCACCGTGCAGGCCGCCGCCCCGCACCAGTTGGCGCGTGGACGGTCCGGGCCGGGGCTGGTCGTCCGTCGGGACGATCTGCGGCAGGCGGCCCGCGAGGGGCGCGAGGGGAACCTCGTCCTGTTCGTGGTCGACGCCTCCGGGTCCATGGCCGCCCGGCAGCGCATGAGCGCCGTGAAGGGTGCCGTGCTGTCCCTGCTCCTCGACGCCTACCAGCGGCGCGACAAGGTGGGCCTGGTGACCTTCCGCGGCAAGGAAGCGCAGGTCGCGCTCCCGCCGACCTCGTCCGTCGACGCCGCCGCGGCCCGGCTGGAGTCGCTGCCCACGGGCGGGCGCACTCCGCTGGCGGCCGGGCTGCTCAAGGCGCACGAGGTACTGCGGATCGAGCGGCTGCGGGATCCCGCGCGGCGGGCCCTGGTCGTGGTGGTGACCGACGGACGGGCCACCGGCGGTCCCGAACCGGTCGCCCTCGCTGGGCGTGCGGCGCGGCTGTTCGCGGCCGAGGGGACCGCGTCCGTGGTCGTGGACTGCGAGTCGGGGCCGGTACGGCTCGGGCTCGCCGGACAGCTCGCGCGTGAGCTGGACGGCACGGCCGTGACGTTGGACGAGCTGCGCGCGGACAGCATCGCCGGTCTCGTCAGGGACGTCCAGGGAACGTCGAGGAGGGCAGCGTAATGCCGCAGGGACAGCCGAGTGCCGTACCGGACGACGGGCTGACGACGCGTCAGCGGCGCAACCGGCCGCTGGTCGTCGTGCACACCGGCGTCGGCAAGGGCAAGTCCACCGCCGCCTTCGGTCTGGCGCTGCGCGCCTGGAACCAGGGCTGGCCGATCGGGGTGTTCCAGTTCGTCAAGTCGGCGAAGTGGCGGGTCGGCGAGGAGCGCGCGCTGCGGGTGCTCGGCGACTCCGGCGAGGGCGGGAGCGTCGACTGGCACAAGATGGGCGAGGGCTGGTCCTGGGTGCAGCGCGACGCGCAGATGGACAACGAGCAGAAGGCACGCGAGGGCTGGGAGCAGGTCAAGCGGGACCTGGCCGCCGAGACGTACCGGCTGTACGTGCTCGACGAGTTCGCGTACCCGATGCACTGGGGCTGGGTGGACACCGCCGAGGTCGTGGACGTACTGCGGAACCGGCCGGGTACCCAGCATGTCGTGATCACCGGGCGGAACGCGCCGCAGGAACTGGTCGACCTCGCCGACCTCGTCACCGACATGTCCAAGGTCAAGCATCCGATGGACGTCGGGCAGAAGGGGCAGAGGGGCATCGAGTGGTGATGTCCTCGTCCGTGCCCCGGCTGGTCGTTGCCGCGCCGGCCTCCGGCAGCGGCAAGACCACCGTCGCCACGGGGCTGATGGCCGCGCTGACCGGGCGGGGGCTTGCCGTGTCCCCGCACAAGGTCGGCCCGGACTACATCGACCCCGGGTATCACGCGCTCGCCACCGGGCGGGTGGGGCGCAACCTGGACGCGTACCTGTGCGGGCCCGAGCTGATCGGGCCGCTGTTCCTGCACGGTGCGCGCGGGTGCGACATCGCCGTCGTCGAGGGCGTGATGGGGCTGTACGACGGGGCCGCCGGGGAGGGTGAGCTGGCGTCCACCGCGCAGGTGGCGAAGCTGCTGCGGGCGCCGGTGGTGCTGGTCGTCGACGCGTCGGCGCAGTCCCGGTCGGTGGCGGCGCTGGTGCACGGGTTCGTGACCTGGGACCCCGAGGTACGGGTCGGGGGCGTGATCCTCAACAAGGTGGCCTCCGACCGGCACGAGGCGCTGCTGCGCGAGGCGCTGGACTCGGTCGGGGTGCCCGTGCTGGGGGTTCTGCGCCGGGTCGAGCAGGTGGACACGCCGTCCCGCCATCTCGGTCTGGTGCCGGTCGCCGAGCGGCGGGCGGCGGCCGTGGACGCGGTGGCGGCGATGGCGGCGCAGGTCGCCGGTGGGTGCGATCTGGAGGCGCTGGTCGCGCTGGCGCGCGGCGCGGGGGCGTTGTCGTGCGCGGCCTGGGACGCGGCCGAGGCGCTGCCCTCCCCGGGCGGTGAGGAGCCCCGGGAGAGGCCGAGGGTCGCCGTCGCCGGCGGGTCCGCCTTCACCTTCTCCTACGCCGAGCACGCCGAGTTGCTCGGCGCCGCCGGGGCCGAGGTGGTGTCCTTCGACCCGCTGCGGGACGAGCGGCTGCCCGAGGGGACCCGCGGGCTGGTCGTCGGGGGCGGCTTTCCCGAGGTGTACGCGACGGAGCTGTCCGCCAACGAGCCGTTGCGCGGGGCCGTCGCCGGGCTCGCGCTCGGTGGTGCTCCCGTCGCCGCCGAGTGCGCGGGGCTGCTGTATCTGTGCCGGGAGCTGGACGGGCAGCCGATGTGCGGGGTGCTGGACGCCTCGGCGCGGATGACCGGGCGGCTCACGCTCGGCTACCGGGACGCCGTGGCCGTGAGCGACAGCGTGCTCGCCGGGGCCGGGGAGCGGATGCGGGGGCACGAGTTCCACCGGACCGTCGTCGAACCCGGCTCGGGGACGGGGGCGGCGGCACCCGCCTGGGGCGTGCGCGTCCCCGAGCGGCGGGTCGAAGGCTTCGTACAGAGCAACGTGCACGCGAGTTATCTGCACACGCACTGGGCCGCCGCGCCCGGTGTCGCCCGTCGGTTCGTCGAGAGGTGCCGGACGTCATGAGCAGCAGGCTGATCGGAGTCGGCGTGGGTCCCGGCGATCCGGAGCTGGTGACCGTCAAGGGCGTCAACGCCCTGCGTGCCGCGGACGTCGTCGTGGTGCCCGTCATGGGCGCGTCCGACGGAACGGACGGCGGGGAGCGGGGGCGTGCCGAGGCGACCGTGCTGCACTACGTGCCCTCGGAGAAGGTCGTCCGGGTGGTGTTCGCGCTGAACGAGCGGTCGGACCGGGCGCGGCGGGAGGCCGCGTGGGACGCGGCCGGGCAGCGGGTCGCCGGGCTGCTCGAGGACCGCGGCACGGTCGCCTTCGCCACCATCGGCGATCCCAACGTCTACTCGACCTTCACGTATCTCGCGCAGACCGTCGCCGCCCTGGTGCCGGGGACCGTGGTGGAGACGGTGCCCGGGATCACCGCGATGCAGGACCTGGCGGCGCGTTCGGGGGCCGTGCTGACCGAGGGCACCGAGCCGCTGACCCTGGTGCCGGTCACCGCGGGGGCCGCCGTGCTCAAGGAGGCGCTGAGCGGGCCCGGAACCGTCGTGGCGTACAAGTTCGGGCGGCAGGCGCGTGAGGTGGCCGAGGCGCTGCGGGACAGCGGGCGGCTCGACGACGCGGTGTGGGGGTCGGCGCTGGGGCTGCCGGAGGAGTCGATCCGGCCGGCGTCGGAGCTCGACGGGGGTCCGCTGCCGTACCTGTCGACGCTCATCGCGCCCGCGCGGCGCGAGGACGGGCGGGGCGGCAAGCTGTGAGCCGTACCCGCGCTCGCAGGGACCGGTCAGGCCGCCAGGCCGACCACCACCCAGATGAAGGCCACGCCCGCGACCGTGCACAGCAGGGTCGAGCGGGCGGGGTGCTCGTGGTGGGCCTCGGGGAGGATCTCGGCCGCGGCGAGGTAGAGCAGTGCCCCGCCGAAGAGGCCGAGATAGCCGCCGAGGAACCACTCCGGAATGCTGACGAGCGTGGTCGCGGCGGCGCCCACCATGGGGGCCAGGGCGTCCGCGACGAGCATGGCGACGGCCTTGCGGCGCGCGTTGCCGTACAGGCTGGTGAGGGTGAACGTGTTGAAGCCGTCGGCGAAGTCGTGGGCGATGACGGCGAGCGCGACCGCGGTGCCCATGCCGTTGTTCACCTGGAAGGCGGCCCCTATGGCGACGCCGTCCATGGCGCTGTGACCGACCATGGCGGCCGCCGCCGTCAGGCCCACCTCGGGGGCGCGGTGGTTGTGCCGCTCGTCGCCGCCGTGCGCGGCCTGCCGCGCGGCCAGCAGACGCTCCACCAGGTGGGCCAGCAGGAACCCGGCCACGAACAGCAGCAGGGCCGCCGGTACGCCGAACACCTCCCGGTCGGCCGCGCGCAGCGCCTCGGGCAGCAGGTCCAGGCCGACCACGCCCAGCATCAGGCCGCCCGCCAGTCCCAGGACCAGGTGGCGACGGTCGGTCACCCGCTGTGCCGTCCAGCCGCCGGCCAGCGTCATCAGGAACGCGCCGAGCGCGACGAAGACCGCCATGTGCCCTTGCTATCCGATCGGGCCCCGATCGCGCACATCCGGCCACTACCACATCACTGCATACCAGGACATTTCGCACGAGAGGACCCGAACCCATGGCCGATGCCCCGACCGGCAAGGTGACCTTCGTCGGTGCCGGCCCCGGCGCCGCCGACCTGCTGACGTTCCGCGCAGCCCGCGCGATCGCCGAGGCCGACGTGGTGATCTGGGCAGCCAGCCTGGTGCAGGCCGAGGTGCTCCAGCACGCGCGCGAGGACGCGGAGATCCTGGACTCGGCTGCCCTGTCCCTGGAGGACGTCGTCGCCGTGTACGAGCGGGCGCACGCGCAGGGGCTGAAAGTGGCCCGTGTCCACTCCGGCGACCCGGCGCTGTGGGGCGGCACGCAGGAGCAGCTCGACCGGTGCGCGGACATCGGCATCGCGACGGAGGTCGTGCCCGGCGTCTCGTCCTTCTCGGCCGTCGCCGCGCTGGCCCGGCGGGAGCTGACGATCCCGGAGGTCGCGCAGTCGGTCGTGCTGACCCGGCTCGGTGGCGGGAAGACGCCGATGCCGCCCGGCGAGGAGGTGCGCGAGTTCGCCCGGCACGGCACCACCATGGCGGTGTTCCTGTCGGCGGCCCGCAGCGGCCAGCTGGTGCGGGAGCTGCTGGAGGGCGGCTACCCGACGTCCACGCCGGTCGTCGTTGCCTACCAGGCGACCTGGCCGGAGGAGCTGATCGTCACCTGCACGATCGGCACGCTGGAGGAGACGGTCAAGGAGCACAAGCTCTGGAAGCACACGCTGTTCCTGATCGGCCCGGCCCTCGACGCCCGCGGCACCCGCTCGCACCTGTACCACCCCGGTCACTTCCACGGCCACCGCAAGGCCGACCCCGAGGCCCGCAAGGCCCTGCGCGCGCGGGGTGCGAGCACGTGATCACGGTCGTCGGTACGGGCACCGGGGCGGCGTCCGGCACCCGGGTGCCGCCCGGCACCGGGCTCGTCGTGGGCGCGCGGCGGCATCTGGACGCCGTACGCCTGCCGGAGGACGCCGAGCGGGTCGTCCTCGGTCCGCTGGCGCCCGCGCTCGACACCATCGCGGAGCACGTCGCCGAGGAGCGGCCCGTGCTCGTGCTGGCCTCCGGGGACCCCGGTTTCTTCGGGATCGTACGGGCGCTCGCCGAGCGGTTCGGGCCCGGGCTGCTCGACGTCCGCCCCGGTGTCTCCTCCGTCGCCGCCGCCTTCGCGCGGATCGGGCTGCCCTGGGACGACGCGGTGGTGGTCAGCGCGCACGGGCGGGATCTGCGGACGGCGGTGAACGTGTGCCGGGCGCGTGGGAAGGTCGCCGTGCTGACCGGGCCGGGGGCCGGGCCCGCCGAGCTGGGGGCCGCGCTGGCCGGCAGCTGCGGCGACGAGCGGGTCCTGGTCGTCGCCACCGCGCTGGGCGATCCGGCGGGCGAGCGCGTGGAACGGCTCACCCCCGCCGAGGCCGCGGCCCGCGACTGGGGCACGGCGGTGAACGTGGTGCTGTGCCTGGCCGGCACGCGGGCGCCCGGGCCGTTGCGCACGGTCGCGGGGCCACCGGCCGGCCCGTCCCGATGGGCCCTGGAGGAGAGCGAGTTCGCCCACCGCGACTCGATGATCACCAAGTTCGAGGTGCGCGCCCTGGCGCTGGCCCGGCTCGGGCCGCGCCTCGGCGACCTGGTCTGGGACGTGGGCGCGGGCTCAGGGTCGGTCGCCGTGGAGTGCGCCCGGCTGGGCGCCGCCGTCACCGCCGTGGAGAGGACCGCCGACGGTGTGGGGCGGATCCGCGCCAACGCGGCGGCGCACGCCGTGGACGTGGCGGTGGTGCACGGGACCGCGCCACAGGCGCTGGACGGGCTCGCCGACCCCGACGCGGTGTTCGTCGGCGGCGGCGGGCGCGCGCTGCCCGCCGTGGTGACCACGTGCGCGCGGCGGGCCCGGCGGACCGTCGTGGTCACCGTGGCGGCGCTCGACCGGGTGCCTGCCGTACGCGAGGCGCTGACCGCCGCCGGGCTCACCTGCGACGGCGTGCTGCTCCAGTCCTCGCGGCTCGCGCCGCTGCCGGGCGACGTGACCCGGCTCGCGGCCACCAACCCTGTTTTCCTGCTGTGGGGCACGCGGCCCCCGGCGCTGTGTGAAGGAGTCCCTGAGTGATCGGCCTCATTTCCGCCACGGCGGCGGGTGCGACCGCCCGGGACCGGCTGGCCGCGGCCTGGCCGGACCGTACCCGGGTGTACGAAGGGCCCGTCGGGGACGCCGTGCGGGCCGCCTTCGCCGAGTGCGGGCAACTGGTGTGCTTCCTGGCGACGGGGGCGGTCGTACGGCTGATCGCGCCGCTGCTGGGCGAGAAGGCCTCCGACCCGGGTGTGGTGTGCGTCGACGAGGGCGGCCGGTTCGCGGTGTCCCTGGTGGGCGGGCACGCCGGCGGGGCCAACGAACTGGCCCGCGCGGTGGGCGCGGTGCTGGACGCGGAGCCGGTCGTGACGACCGCGACGGACGCCGTGGGGCTGCCCGGCCTGGACACGCTCGGGCTTCCGGTGGAGGGCGATGTCGCCGGGGTCTCGCGGGCGCTGCTCGACGGGGAGCCGGTCGCGCTGGACGCGCAGGTGCGCTGGCCGCTGCCGCCGCTGCCGGTCGCCGCCGAGGGCGCGTACACGATCCGGATCACCGACCGTGCCGCCGCCTCCGCCGAGCGGGAGGTCGTCCTGCGCCCGCCGACCCTGGTGGTGGGCGTCGGCGCGTCCCGCGGCGCACCCGTCGAGGAGGTACTGGGCCTCGTCGAGGGCGCGTTGCGGGACGCCGGCCTGTCCCCGGCGTCGCTCGCCGAACTGGCCACGGTCGACGCCAAGGCCGAGGAGCCAGGACTCGTCGAGGCGGCCCGGCGGCTCGGCGTGCCCCTGGTGACCCACTCCGCCGAGGAGTTGGCGGCCGTCGACGTGCCCAACCCGTCGCGGGCACCGCTCGCCGCCGTCGGCACCCCGTCGGTCGCGGAGGCCGCCGCGCTCGTGCGCGGCGGTGAACTCCTCGTGCCCAAGCGGAAGTCGGAGCGCGCCGACGGGGCTCCCGCGATGGCCACCTGCGCGGTCGTGCGGCGGCCGGGGCGCGGGCGGCTCGCGGTCGTCGGGCTCGGGCCTGGCGCCCGGGACCTGCTCACGCCGCGCGCGCAGGCGGAGTTGCGGCGCGCCTCCGTCCTCGTGGGGCTCGACCAGTACGTCGACCAGATCCGCGACCTGCTGCGGCCCGGCACCCGGATCCTCCAGTCCGGTCTGGGCGCGGAGGAGGAGCGGGCGCGCACGGCGGTCGCCGAGGCCCGGCGCGGGCACGCCGTCGCGCTGATCGGCAGCGGCGACGCCGGGGTGTACGCCATGGCCTCCCCCGCGCTCGCCGAGGCGTCCGACGACATCGACGTGGTCGGGGTTCCGGGAGTCACGGCGGCGCTCGCGGCCGGTGCGATCCTCGGTGCGCCGCTCGGGCACGACCATGTGTCGATCAGCCTCTCCGACCTGCACACGCCGTGGGAGGTCATCGAGCGGCGGGTGCGGGCGGCGGCCGAGGCGGATCTCGTCGTGACGTTCTACAACCCCCGTTCCCGGGGCCGGGACTGGCAGCTGCCGAAGGCGCTGGCGATCCTCGCCGGGCACCGGGAGCCGACGACGCCGGTCGGTGTCGTACGCAACGCCTCGCGGCCCGGCGAGTCCAGCCGGGTCACCACGCTGGCCGCTCTGGACCCGGCGACGGTCGACATGATGACGGTCGTGACCGTGGGCAACACCGCGACCCGTGAGATCGCGGGGCGCATGGTCACGCCGCGCGGCTACCGCTGGCAGGGCCACTCACAGGAGGAGAACCGGTGAACCGTGTGGTCCACCCGATCGAGCAGGAGTCCTTCCGGCGGCTGCGCGCCCGCCTGGACACCTCGCGCTTCGCGCCGCTGACCCGGGCGGTGGTGGAGCGGGTCGTCCACTCCTCCGCCGACCTGGAGTACGCCTCGGACCTCGTCCTGGACGAGCGCGAGCTGGTGACGGCCCACGCGGCGCTGCACGCGGGCGCGCCCGTGGTCGTGGACGTGGAGATGGTGGCCGCCGGGATCACCCGGCGCGAGACCGTCTGCCGGCTCAAGGACGCCAGGTCGGGACCCGGGATGACCCGTTCCGCGCACGCCGTCCGGCTGGCCTACGAGGACGTCGGCCCCGGCGCGCTCTGGGTGATCGGCTGCGCGCCGACCGCCCTGGAGGAGCTGCTGAAGTTGGACGCCTCCCCCGCGCTCGTCATCGGCCTGCCCGTCGGCTTCGTCGGCGCGGCCGAGTCCAAGGCCGCGTTGCGCGAGAGCGGGCTGCCCGCCGTGAGCAACGTGTCCGAGAAGGGCGGTTCGGCGGTCGCCGCGGCCGCGCTCAATGCCCTGCTGTACCACCCGTACCACCCCGCTTCATCCGAGGAGACCCTGTGACCACGCCGACGCCGCCCGCCCTGCTCATCGCCGGTCACGGCACCCGGGACGACGCCGGAGCCGAGGCGTTCCGTGCCTTCGTCCGGGAGTTGGGGCGCCGCCACCCCGAGCTGCCCGTCGCGGGCGGCTTCATCGAGCTGTCCCCGCCGCCGCTGGGCGAGGCCGTCGCCGAGCTGGTCGAGCGGGGCGTGCGGCGGTTCGCCGCCGTACCGCTGATGCTGGTGTCCGCCGGGCACGCCAAGGGCGACATCCCGGCGGCGCTGGCCCGCGAGAAGGAACGGCACCCGGGGATCTCGTACACCTACGGACGGCCGCTGGGCCCGCACCCCTCACTGCTGAGCGTGCTGGAGCGACGGTTGGACGAGGCGGTCGACCCCTCCTGGGACCGCTCCGAGGTGACGGTGCTGCTGGTGGGGCGCGGCTCGACCGACCCGGACGCCAACGCCGAGGTGCACAAGGCGGCGCGGCTGCTGTGGGAGGGGCGCGGATACGCGGGCGTGGAGACGGCCTTCGTGTCGCTGGCGGCACCGGACGTGCCGAGCGGGCTGGACCGGTGCGTGCGGCTGGGGGCGCGGCGGATCGTGGTCCTCCCCTACTTCCTGTTCACGGGCATCCTGCCGGACCGGGTACGGCGGCAGACGGCGGACTGGGCCGCCGCGCACCCGGAGGCCGACGTGCGCTCGGCGGACGTCATCGGGCCGGAGCCGGAATTGCTGGACCTGGTGATGGAGCGGTACGAGGAGGCGGTGAAGGGTGATCTGCGGATGAACTGCGACTCGTGCGTGTACCGGATCGCGCTGCCGGGCTTCGAGGACAAGGTGGGACTGCCGCAGCAGCCGCACTTCCACCCGGACGACGACGGGCACGGGCACGGGCATCACCACCATGGAGGGCATCACGGAGGGCACTCCCACACCCATGCGCACTGAGGACGCGGTGCCGGCCGGGCACGATCTGCGGCACCACGGGGACGCCGAGGTGCGCGACGACGGGGCGGCCCTGGTCGACCTGGCCGTGAACGTACGGGCGGACACGCCGCCGGTGTGGCTGCGGGAGCGGATCGCCGCGTCGCTGACCGGTCTCGCCGCCTACCCGGACGGGCGGGCCGCGCGGGCGGCGGTGGCGGCGCGGCACGGGCTGCCGGTGGAGCGGGTGCTGCTGACGGCGGGGGCCGCGGAGGCGTTCGTGCTGCTGGCGCGGGCGTTGAAGGTACGGCGGCCGGTCGTCGTGCACCCGCAGTTCACCGAGCCGGAGGCGGCGCTGCGGGACGCGGGGCACACGGTCGAGCGGGTGCTGCTGCGGGCGGAGGACGGCTTCCGGCTCGATCCGGCGGCCGTCCCCGAGGACGCGGATCTGGTGGTGGTCGGCAACCCGACCAACCCGACGTCGGTACTGCACCCGGCCTCTGTGCTCACCGAACTGGCCCGCCCGGGGCGGGTGCTGGTGGTCGACGAGGCCTTCATGGACGCGGTGCCGGGCGAGCGGGAGGCACTGGCGGGGCGGACGGACGTGCCCGGCCTGGTGGTGCTGCGCAGCCTGACCAAGACATGGGGTCTCGCGGGGCTGCGGATCGGCTACGCGCTGGCGTCACCCGAGCTGATCGCCGAGTTGGAGCGGGCCCAGCCGCTGTGGCCCGTGTCCACACCCGCGCTCGCGGCGGCGGTCGCGTGCGTGGAGCCGCGGGCGCTGGCGGAGGCGGAGGACGCGGCCCGCCGCATCGCCACGGACCGGGCCCACCTGGTGGCGGGCCTGGCCTCCTTCGCGGAGCACGGGGTGCGGGTGGTGCGACCGGCCGAGGGCCCCTTCGTGCTGGCGCGCATGCCGGGGGCGGCGGACGTACGACGACGGCTGCGCGCCCTGGGATACGCGGTGCGGCGCGGGGACACGTTCCCCGGGCTGGGCGAGGACTGGCTGCGGCTCGCGGTACGGGACGGGGGGACGGTGGACGGATTCGTCCGCGCCCTGGGCTCGACGCTGACGAAGCCGTACACCGTCCCCTGACTCACCGCGCCGGGAAGTCCCGCTGGTCCGGGACTTCCCGGCGGGGCCGCGCGGTCCCGGCCGTCAGCCGCGGCGCCGCCGTGCCACCGCCAGCGCGCCTCCTCCCGCCGCCAGCAGGACGGCGGAGCCCGCCGCCAGGTACGGCGTGACGGAGCTGCCGCCCGTCTCCGCCAGGTCGACGTTCTTCTTCTCCGGGACGGTCTGCGGCTTCACATCGGCGGCGGCCCGGGGCTTCACGTCGTCGCTCCCGGACTTGTCCTCGGCGCCCTGCGGCTTGTCGTCGCCGCCCTGGTCGGCGGGCGGGGCCGCCTCCTTCTCCGGCGCCGCCGGGGACTCGCACGTCGCCTTGGCGAGGGTGACGGTGCCCTCCACCTCGGCCACGTTGAGCTTGAGCGGGTTGACGGAGACCTTGAGTTCCAGGGCCGTCGCCGCGGCGGTGCGGGAGGTCGTCTCCCGCTTCGACAGGTCCAGGCGGACCTCGCCGACCCCGGGGACACGGACGTCGGTCGTGCCGCCGGCGCTGAGCCTGACCCTCTTGCCGAGTACCGTCACGGAGCCCAGGACGTTGCTGCTCGCGACCGGGGACTCGCCGGCCTCGCAGGTCGCCTTGGACGTGACCTGGTCGACCTCGATCAGGGACAGCAGGGGCAGGCCGGGGACGTGGATGCGGGCGTGGGCCAGCTGGACCAGGCCCTCCGCCTTGTCCGCGGAGACGGTGGCGTCGGTCTTCGCCACGTCCGCACGGATCACGCTGAAGGGCTTCCCGCCGTCGACGCCGTCGAGCTTGGCGGTCAGCGCGGTCTGCTGCGCGCTCCGCGGTGCCTCGACCTCGTTGAGGGAGACGGCGAGCGGGACGTTCACCGTCTTGTTGAGCAGGGACACGTCCAGCCCGGTGCGCAGGACGGAGGCACTCGCGTGACCTTCCTGCCCACCGGTCGCGTGCGCGGATCCCGCGCCGACCAGCGTCACCGGCCCGGCGGCCAGGACGGTGGCCGCGGCTGCGGTGGCGCAACGGCGGGCGGACATACGGAAGTTGTTGCCGTTCAAGGTGTGGGACCCCCAGAAAGGAATGCTTGGGACCCGGTAAGAATTACGTACTGAGGGTGAACGGTCAGCGATCCAGCGTGACTTCACTCGTTCGGAACGTTTCCGTGCATTCATTCGATTCTCCGTGCACGGGTGTTCCCCCCAGCCACTCCCGTGACGCGGTCGTCAGACGGAGCTGCCTCCGGAGCAGGCCACCCGGTAGCGTCCCGGCGTGGTGCCGAACTCGCGGTTGAAGGCGTGGGAGAGGGCGTAGGGGGTGCCGTAGCCGACTCGGCGGGCGATCGCGGCCAGGGGGTCGTGGGTGTCGCGGAGGAGGGTGGCGGCGAGGGTCAGGCGCCACCAGGTGAGATAGCCCATTGGAGGGCGGCCGACCAAGTGCGTGAAGCGCCGCGCCAGAGTGGGGCGGGACACGCCGACCTCTGCGGCGAGGCGGTCGTTGGTCCACGCGGCGGCCGGGTCGGCGTGCAGGGCCCTGAGGGCGGCGGCGGCCACGGGGTCGCCCAGGACGGTTGGCCAGGTTCCGGTCGTGTCCTCGGCCATCCACGCGCGGATCATGTACACGAGGAGCAGGTCGAGCAGGCTGGGGACCGCGATGCAGGCTCCGGGCTGCCGCTCGCCCAGTTCCCTTCCCAGCAGGTCGATGGCGGACCGGAGCGCGGGGTGGCTGCCGACTTGGTGCGGGAGGTGCACGACCGTGGGCAGTTCCGCCATGAGCGGATGCATCCGGGTGCGGTCGAGCCGGTACTTTCCGCACAGCATCTGCACCTCACCGGTGCCCGCTGCCGGGGAGTCGGGGGGACTTGCCTCCTGTCGGCGTTCGAACGGTACGGCTCGTTCCAGCGCGGTGGCGTCGATGTCGGTGTGGCGGTCGGCGAGCACATGTCCCGCACCGTGCGGCAGCAGCACCGCGTCACCGGTGCCGAGCAGGAGCGCGGGGCCGCCGCCGTCAGGCAGCAGCCGGCATCCGCCCTTCAGTACGACGTGGAAGCCCGCACCGTCGTACGGGGCGAGTCGGGTGCACCATCTCCCGCTGATCTCCATGCGGTTGGAGGAGGACCGGCCGATGCGCACGGCCGCTATCGCGTCGCTCACGATGTCCATCGGGCCAGAGTATCCATGGACGGACGGACTGAGACGAACGCGTATTCAGATGAGCCCTGGAGGCATTGAGAGCATCAGCCGTGCTTCCTAGGGTCAACGACATGGACAGTGAGAACGCGCAGAGCATGATGCTGGGAGATGTCGAGATCATCCGCCTCGTGGAGTGGCAGGGGGCGTACGCGCCGGCCCGCACACTGGTCCCGGACTCGTCGGCGCAGTTGTGGAAGGAGAACGAGGACTGGCTCGCCCCGGACCACTGGAGTTCGGACAGCGATCAGGTGGTGGTCGCGTTGCAGACGTGGGTCCTGCGCAGCGGCGGCCGGACGATCGTGGTGGATCCGGGGCTGGGTGACGGCCGTGAGCGCCCGGGCTCGCCGATGTTCCACCACTGGCAGAGCGACTTCCTCGACCGGCTGACCCTGGGGGCCGGTATCCGTCCGGAGGATGTGGGCGTCGTGGTCAACACACACCTCCACGCCGATCACGTCGGCTGGAACACCATGGGGCCTGCGGGAGAGTGGGTGCCGACGTTCCCCAACGCCCAGTATCTGCTGCCCGCCGCCGACGACTTCCACTTCGGTCCGTCCAACGCGTACGGGAACGGGCTGCGCGAGGACGACCGGCTGATCTACGAGGACAGCATCGCTCCCCTCCACCAGGCCGGACAGGCCGTGCTGTGGGACGGCACGCACCGCATCGACGCCCGCCTCACCCTGGAGTCGGCCCCGGGCCACACGCCCGGCTCGTCCGTCCTGCGGCTCGAATCCGGGGGCGAACGGGCGGTCTTCGTCGGCGACCTGATGCACAGCCCGGTACAGATCCTCGCCCCCGCGTGCAGCAGCTGCCTGTGCCTGGACCCGGTACGGGCGGCGGCCAGCCGCCGCCGGATACTCGAGCGGGCGGCCGAAGCGAGGGAGTTGGTCATCCCTGCGCACTTCGGCGGCGCGGGAGCCATGGAGGTCCGACGCGCGGGAAGCGGGTTCACACTCGGGCGGTGGGCGGCGTATCAGACGCGGTAGCCGGCAAGGAGGACGAGCCTGGGCGAGCGCGGACGCCACATGGCGAACGTCCTGACGGTCTCGGACGGCACGCTGACCGACCCTTGTTCCCCGCCCCTGAGACCGGGTGCGCCCCGGGGACACTCAAAGGCACCGTTCGCAGCGCTCGTCTGCTGTACGTGCCGTCCGCGCACGCCCCTCAGCCGGCCACCCTGCCGTTCAGGACCACCCGTCGCGGTGCCGCCAGCACGCCTACGTCCGCGCGCGGGTCCTCGTCGTAGACCACGAGGTCGGCGGGGGCGCCCTCGTCCAGGCCGGGGCGGCCCAGCCAGGTGCGGGCGGCCCAGGTGGTCGCGGAGAGGGCCTCGAGGGGCGGGATGCCGGCCTTGACCAGTTCGGCGACCTCGGCCGCCGCCAGGCCGTGGGGCAGGGAGCCGCCGGCGTCGGTGCCGACGAAGACCGGGATGCCGGCGTCGTAGGCGGCGCGGACGGTGTCGTAGCGGCGTTCGTGCAGGCGGCGCATGTGGGCCGACCAGCGGGGGTACCTGGCCTCGCCGCCGGCGGCGAGGCCGGGGAAGGTGGCGATGTTGACGAGGGTGGGGACGATCGCGACGCCGCGTTCGGCGAACAGCGGGATCAGGTCCTCGGTCAGGCCCGTGGCGTGCTCGATGCAGTCGATGCCCGCCTCGACCAGGTCGCGCAGGGAGTCCTCCGCGAAGCAGTGGGCCGTCACGCGCGCGCCCAGACGGTGGGCCTCCGCCATCGCCGCCTCGAGCGCCTCGCGCGGCCAGCAGGCCGACAGGTCGCCGAGGTCACGGTCGATCCAGTCGCCGACCAGCTTGACCCAGCCGTCGCCGCGCCGGGCCTCCTGGGCGACGTAGGCGACCAGGTCCTCCGGTTCGATCTCCCAGGCGTAGTTGCGGATGTAGCGGCGGGTGCGGGCGATGTGGCGGCCCGCACGGATGATCTTCGGCAGGTCCTCGCGCTCGTCGATCCAGCGGGTGTCCGAGGGCGAGCCCGCGTCCCGCAGGAGGAGCGTGCCGGCGTCCCGGTCGGTGAGCGCCTGCTTCTCCGAGACGTCGTCGGGCACCGGTCCGTGCTCGTCGAGGCCGACGTGGCAGTGCGCGTCGACCAGACCGGGCAGCACCCAGCCCTCGACGGTCGTCGCGTCGGTGGCGCCGGCGGGGCGGTCGTAGGAGATCCGGCCGCCGACCACCCACAGCTCGTCCCGGACCTGGTCCTCGTCCGGTCCGACGAGCACCCGCCCCTTCACGTGCAGCACCGCGTCATCGCTCATGCACCGCACCTTAGTGAGCCGGTGCCCGCCGCGGACCCCCGGCCCCGGGTCGCCGGGGAAAGGCCCCAGGTCGCCGGGTGAAAGCGGGGCAGAACCGCCGACTACGCTCGACGCGTTCACCCTCGCCCGTACGAAGAGAGCACCGCCGTGACGAACCCCTTCCTGGACCTCACTCCACTGAGCGCCGACCGCTTCGCCTCGATCGAGGACCGGGTGGCGCGGCTGCTGGCCACCGAGCAGGACGTCGTGATCACGCAGGGCGAGGCCCTGCTGCCCCTGGAGGGCGCGATCAGGGGGACGGCCGGTCCCGGCACGACCGCGCTGAACGTGATCACGGGGCCGTACGGGCAGACCTTCGGCACCTGGCTGCGGGACTGCGGCGCGACGGTGTACGACCTGTCCGTGCCGTACCACACGGCGGTCACGGCGGACCAGGTCAGGGACGCTTTCGCCGAGCACCCGGAGATCGACTTCGTGTCGTTGGTGCACGCGGAGGCGGCGACCGGCAACACCAATCCGGTCGCGGAGATCGGCGAGGTCGTACGGGAGCGGGGCGCCCTGTTCTACCTGGACGCCGTGGCGTCCGTCGGCGCGGAGCCGGTGCTGCCGGACGCGTGGGGTGTCGACCTGTGCGTGATCGGGGCGCAGAAGGCGATGGGCGGCCCGGCCGGGGTGTCGGCGGTGTCGGTCAGCGAGCGCGCCTGGGCCCGGATGGTGGCGAACCCGCAGGCGCCGCGCCGCTCCTACCTGTCCCTGCTGGACTGGAAGGAGCGCTGGATCGACGGCGGCCGCAAGGCGCTGCTGCACGCGCCCGCGCAGTTGGAGATGCTGGCGCTCGAGGCCTGCCTGGAGCGCATCGAGGCGGTCGGCCCGGACGCGGTGATGGACCGCCACCGCCGCGCCGCCGCGGCGACCCGCGCCGGTGCACTGGCCCTGGGCGGGGGCCTGGAGCCGTACGTGCACAAGGCCTCGGAGGCGGCCCCGGTCGCCACCACGCTGCGGACCCCGTCGGACGTCGACGCCTCCGACCTGGTGGCCCGCGCCCTGGAGAGCGACCCCGCACTCCCGCTGGCGGCGGGTGGCGGCCAGCTCGCCAAGGAGATGATCCGCGTCAACCACTACGGGGCGGACGCCGCCCAGGACGTGGTCGAGGCCGCCCTGACGGCCCTGGGCGTCGCCCTCACCGGCCACGGCGCGACCGTGGACGTCGCGGCCGCCCGGCAGGCGGTCACGGAGGCCTGGCAGCGGTAGGCAGTCGGGCTGCGGACCGGCCGGTGGCCGGAATGCCGAGGTGTTCGTGGACATGATGGCGGCATCATTGCGGACCGCGCCCGGCACAACGGTGGGCCCGCATTCTTCGGAATCGGATCGACGGAGTTGACGGGGCTGACGGGGTTTCCTGGCGAGATAATTCGGTAATTAAATTCCAGGCGGCTACCCATATTCTTCTGCCCCGTTTCTCCGGGCCTAAACGCAGAGATTTCACCCACGCTCGGCGGTGCAATTCGGAGACCCGCCAGGAGCGTTACGTGACTGTGATGCGGTCCACGAACGCGCCCTTTTTGCGCGGTATTTCACGGACAAACCCACCCATATCGTCACCCTCTCGCGCGATCACGCGCCCGCGCGATAACACATGTGCACAGTTCACGTAAGGCTCCAGGGCGATGCATTTTTGAATTCTGCTCGGTAAGTTCATTCCACATGACTGCCGCCCAAGCAGACCTGCATTCCCCCCGCACAGAATTGCCGGAGGCGCCCCGCATCGAGCGCCCCTCCCCCGCCGACGGCGCCGCACTCTGGCGACTCGCGAAGGAATCCGGGACGCTGGATGTGAACTCCTCGTACAGCTATCTCCTCTGGTGCCGCGACTTCGCCGCCACGTCGGCGGTGGCGCGCGGCGCCGACGGCGAGCCGGTCGGCTTCGTCACCGGATACGTGCGGCCCGACCGTCCGCACACGCTGCTCGTCTGGCAGGTGGCCGTGGACGCCGGTCACCGCGGCCGGGGCCTGGCCGCCCGGCTGCTCGACGCACTCACCGCCCGGGTCGCCGCCGAGCGCGGGCTCACCGCCGTGGAGACCACGATCACCCCGGGCAACACCGCCTCCGAGCGGCTCTTCGCCTCCTACGCCGCCCGGCACGGCGCCACGGTCGAGCGCGAGGTCCTGTTCGGGGCCGAGCAGTTCCCGGACGGACCGCACGACCCGGAGGTCCTCCACCGGATCGGCCCGCTCTCCTTCTGACCACGCCGAGCGCGCGCCGACCGCGCCCTCCCCAGCCCCTGCGGCCCTCGGCCCTTGTGGCCCCCGGTCCCAGCCACCTTTCCCCGCCTCCCTCTCACTCCCCACACCGAGGAGCGATTCGTCGTGACCATCACCCAGCCGGACCTGAGCGTCTTCGAGACCCTGGAGTCCGAGGTGCGCAGTTACTGCCGCGGCTGGCCGACCGTCTTCGACCAGGCGCGCGGCAGCCGCATGTACGACGAGGACGGCCACGAGTACCTCGACTTCTTCGCGGGCGCGGGCTCGCTCAACTACGGCCACAACAACCCCGTCCTGAAACGGGCGTTGATCGACTACCTGGAGCGCGACGGGGTCACCCACGGGCTCGACATGTCGACCACCGCCAAGCGCACGTTCCTCCAGACCTTCCAGAACCTGGTCCTGCGCCCCCGCGACCTGCCGTACAAGGTGATGTTCCCGGGCCCGACCGGCACCAACGCCGTGGAGTCGGCGCTGAAGCTGGCTCGCAAGGTCAAGGGGCGCGAGGCGATCGTGTCGTTCACCAACGCCTTCCACGGCATGTCGCTGGGCTCCCTGGCCGTCACCGGGAACGCCTTCAAGCGGGCCGGCGCCGGTATCCCGCTCGTGCACGGCACGCCCATGCCGTTCGACAACTACTTCGACGGCCAGGTCCCGGACTTCCTGTGGTTCGAGCGGCTGCTGGAGGACCAGGGCTCCGGTTTCGACAAGCCGGCCGCCGTGATCGTCGAGACCGTGCAGGGCGAGGGCGGCATCAACGTCGCCCGGCCCGAGTGGCTGCGCGCGCTCAAGGCGCTGTGCGAGCGGCAGGACATGCTGCTGATCGTCGACGACATCCAGATGGGGTGCGGGCGCACCGGGGCCTTCTTCTCCTTCGAGGAGGCCGGGATCGTGCCCGACATCGTCACCGTCTCGAAGTCCATCAGCGGCTACGGCCTGCCGATGTCGCTGTGCCTGTTCCGGCCGGAGCTCGACGTGTGGGAGCCGGGCGAGCACAACGGCACCTTCCGCGGCAACAACCCGGCGTTCGTCACGGCCACGGCCGCCCTGGAGGCCTACTGGACGGACGGCTCGGCGATGGAGAAGCAGACCCGCGCCCGCGGTGAGCTGCTGGAGCAGTGGCTGATCTCGATCACCGAGGAGAACCTCGCCGACGTCAGGGAGTACCGGGGCCGGGGCCTGGTGTGGGGCATGGAGTTCCACGACCCGGAACGGGCCGGGCGGATCGCGCGGCGCGCCTTCGACCTCGGGCTGCTGGTGGAGACGTCCGGCCCGCAGGGCGAGGTCGTCAAGCTGCTGCCCGCCCTGACCATCACCCCCGAGGAGCTGGACGAGGGCATGAGCGTCCTCGCCCGCGCGGTCCGCGAGACCGCCTGACCACCTGACCACCTGACCGCCGAGCCATCAAGCCAACGGCACAGGGCCAACGACACAAGGAGGAACGCACCACCGTGATCGTCCGTTCGTTCAAGGACATCGAAGGCACCGACCGGCACGTGAAGGCCGCGTCCGGCACCTGGGAGAGCAAGCGCATCGTCCTCGCCAAGGAGAAGGTCGGCTTCTCCGTGCACGAGACGATCCTGTACGCGGGTACGGAGACGTCGATGTGGTACGCGAACCACATCGAGGCCGTCGTCTGCGTCGAGGGCGAGGCCGAGCTGACCGACCGTGAGACCGGGAAGACCTACACGATCACGCCCGGGACCATGTACCTCCTCGACGGCCACGAGCGGCACACGCTCCGCGTCAAGGAGGACTTCCGCTGCATCTGCGTGTTCAACCCGCCCGTCACCGGGCGGGAGGACCACGACGAGAACGGCGTCTACCCCCTGCTCACCGAGCCCGAGGAGGTGTGAACACCCCATGACCGACGTCACCGACCTGTATCCCACCCGCGGCGCCACCGAAGTGACCACTCCCCGCCAGGACCCGGTCCTCTGGGGCTCCCCCGACACACCGGGACCGATCGGCTCCGCCGGCCTCGAGTCGTTCGAGCGCGACGGCTTCCTCGCCGTCGACCAGCTGATCGCCGAGGACGAGGTCGCCGTCTACCGGCGGGAGCTGGAGCGGCTGGTGGGCGATCCGGCGATCCGGGCCGACGAACGCTCCATCGTGGAGCCGAAGTCGAAGGAGATCCGCTCGGTCTTCGAGGTGCACCGGATCAGCGAGGTGTTCGCCGGGCTGGTGCGCGACGAGCGCGTCGTCGGGCGGGCCCGGCAGATCCTCGGCTCGGACGTGTACGTCCACCAGTCGCGGATCAACGTGAAGCCGGGCTTCGGGGCCAGCGGCTTCTACTGGCACTCGGACTTCGAGACCTGGCACGCCGAGGACGGTCTGTCGAACATGCGGGCGGTGTCCGTCTCGATCGCGCTGACCGAGAACCACGACACCAACGGCGGCCTCATGATCATGCCGGGGTCGCACCGCACGTTCCTCGGCTGTGCGGGGGCCACGCCGACGGACAACTACAAGAAGTCGCTTCAGATGCAGGACGCGGGCACCCCGTCCGACGAGGCGCTGACCGCTCTGGCCGGGCAGTACGGCATCAAGCTGTTCACGGGCAGGCCCGGCTCGGCGACCTGGTTCGACTGCAACGCCATGCACGGCTCCGGCGACAACATCACGCCGTTCCCGCGCAGCAACGTGTTCATCGTGTTCAACAGCGTGGAGAACACGGCGGTGGAGCCGTTCGCGGCACCGGTACGGCGTCCGGAGTTCATCGGGGCTCGGGACTTCACTCCGGTGCGGTGAGCCCGGCCGGGGGTCCGGGGGTCGGCCCCCGGAAGACACAGCATCGGGGCTCGGGACTTCACTCCGGTGCGGTGACCCGGGGTGATGCGGGCCGGGGCCTCCTCGTGTGGGACGGGAGGCCCCGGCCCGCGTCCGGGTCACGGCCTCAGCCGGCCAGTGCGTCCAGCAGGCGGTCGACGTCGGCGGGCGTGTTGTAGAGGTGGAAGGCGGCCCGCAGATTGCCGGCGCGCTGGGAGACCTCGATGCCCTTGGCACTCAACTCGCCCTGATGAACGCCGAGTCCGGGCACGGAGACGATCGGGGAGCCGGGTGCCGGGACCGGTTCGTGGCCGACGGAGCGCAGTCCGGCCCGGAAGCGGTCGGCGAGGGCGAGGTCGTGGGCGCGTACGGCGGACACGCCGAGTTCCTCGACGAGTTCGAGGGAGCGGCGGGCGCCGGCGTAGGAGAAGAGCGCGGGACTCTCGTCGAACCGCCGTGCGGAGTGGGCGAGTTCCTCGACGGGGCCATAGCAGCTGTCCCAGGGCCGCTCCCCCGCCACCCAGCCGGCGAACAGGGGGCTGAGGCCGCCGAGGTCGTCGGGGACGACCAGGAAGGCCACGCCCCGCGGGCACAGGAGCCACTTGAAGGCGACCGCGGAGACGTAGTCGTGGGCGTCCGCGTCGAGGTCCAGCCAGCCGGCGGCCTGGGAGGCGTCGACGTAGGTGCGCGCGCCGTGCTCCCGCGCGGCCGCGCGGATCGCGGGCAGGTCGGCGATCCGGCCGTCGGCCGACTGCGCGGCGCTCACCGCGACCAGCGCCGTGCCGGGCCGTACGGCCTCGGCGACCCGCTCCAGCGGGACGCTGCGCACCTTCAGGTCGCGGCGGACGTGGAAGGGGTTCACCAGGGAGCTGAAGTCGCCCTCGGCGGTGAGGACTTCGGCGCCCTCGGGCAGTGCGTCGGCGATCAGCCCGGTGTAGACGGCGACCGAGGCGCCGGCCGCCACACGGCGGTCCGGGACTCCCGTCAGCCGGGCGAAGGAGGCGCGGGCGGCCTCGACGTCGGCGAACATGTCGGTCGGCTGCCCGTCGGCGGCCGCCGCCACCGCGGTGCGCAGGGCCTCGACCGTACGGGCGGGCGGCAGGCCGGTGCTCGCGGTGTTGAGGTAGGTGGTCTTCGGGGCGAACTCGGTGCGGACGAGGGTCTCGAAGGTGTCCATGGGACCACTGTGCGGCCCGCCGTGGGCGC
Source organism: Streptomyces sp. NPDC052043 (assembly GCF_044548235.1). Lineage (NCBI taxonomy): Bacteria > Bacillati > Actinomycetota > Actinomycetes > Kitasatosporales > Streptomycetaceae > Streptomyces > Streptomyces sp. NPDC052043. The sequence continues at coordinate 928,664 of NZ_JBIUBT010000001.1, read as the reverse complement.
AGTCCATTGCGAATTCCTGCGGGACACTCCCAAGGTTCCCTTATGCGTTCGCGCTGACCTGCGCCTTGCCGCCGCCGCTCAGCTGTTCGGCACCGCGCATCCGTCCGGGCCGCAGGCGTCCCCGTCCGCCTCGCCGCCCTGGAGGAGGGTGAGCGGCGAGCGCTCGCCCCATGCCTGGGTGAGGGCCTGGGTGAAGACCTCGGCGGGCTGGGCGCCGGAGACGCCGTACTTCCGGTCGAGCACGAAGAACGGCACCCCGGAGGCGCCGAGTTGCGCGGCCTCCCGCTCGTCGGCGCGGACCTCGGCGGCGTAGGCGTCGGGGTCGGCGAGGACCTTGCGGGCGGCGTCGGCGTCGAGTCCGGCGGCGACGGCCAGTTCCACCAGGCGCTCGTCGCCCTCGGTGTAGACGGACCGCTCCTCGGCGAAGTTCGCCCGGTACAGGGCGTCCAGCAGCTCGCTCTGCCGGCCGTGCTCCTTGGCGAGGTGCAGCAGGCGGTGCATGTCGAAGGTGCTGCCGTGGTCCCGGCCCCGAGTGCGGTAGGCGAGCCCCTCGGCGGCGGCCTGCCGTCCCAGGTTCTCCTCGCCGTCGTGCGCCTGCGCCTCGCTCATCCCGTACTTCTTGGTGAGCATGGTGATCACCGGCTGGACGTCGTCCTTGGCCCGCCCCGGATCCAGCTCGAACGACCGGTGCACCACCTCGACCCGCTCCCGGTGGGGGAAGGCGGCGAGCGCCTTCTCGAAGCGCGCCTTCCCGACGTAGCACCAGGGACAGGCGATGTCCGACCAGATCTCGACGCGCATACTCTCGGCTCTCTCCCGCTCGTACGGAAGCGGAGGTGGACGTCCTCCGCCGGGTCCGTGAACGTTCAAGCAGGGGGTTTCATTCCCCGGTCGTCACCGCATGGCGCAGCCACACATGGTGCGCGTCCTCGTCGGTCGGCCGCCGCGGATCCGGGACCCAGCCCAGCCGGGCGTAGAAGCGCTGCGCCCGCTCGTTGTCGGTGTGCACCTCGAGGACGGCGCTCCGTCTGCCGTCGGCGCGCCACTGCTCGACGCAGGCCGCGTGCAGAGCCGTGCCGATGCCCGAAAGCCAGCGGTCGGGGTCGACGTGGAACTGGAACAGCATGACCGTGTCCGCGGGACCGTCCGGCGGTGTGCGGAACGAGGCGATACCGACGATGCGGCCCTGGTCGACGACGCACAGCACGTGGCCGTCGGGGTGCTCGATGGCCTGGCGCCATCTGGCGGTCCAGTCGGCGTCGGCGTCCGGCAGGCCGTCCGGGTAGTAGGTGGACCGCGCCCGGACCATCAGGCCGGCGACGGCCTCCGCCTCGGCGGGCACGGCCGTGCGGATCACCAGGCGTCCGCGCTCGTTGTCCTTGATCATACGAGGCAGGACGCGGAGGCCCGGTGATCCGGTTCCGTACGGGTGCGGGGTCAGCGCTCCAGTCGGCCGTCGAAGCGGCGCGGCAGCCCGAGCGGGTTGTCGTCGCGCAACTCCGGCGGCAGCAGCGCCTCCGGGGCGTTCTGGTACGCCACCGGGCGCATCCACCGCTCGATCGCCGTACCGCCCACGGAGGTGGACGTCGAGGTCGTCGCGGGGTAGGGGCCGCCGTGGTGCTGGGCGGGGGCCACCGCGACACCGGTCGGCCAGGCGTTGACGAGCACGCGTCCGGCGAGCGGGGTGAGCCGGGCGAGCAGTTCGGCGCCGCGTCCCTCGCCGGCCGCCTCCTCGGCGGACAGGTGCACGGTCGCGCTGAGGTTGCCGGGCAGCCGGGCGAGGACGGCCTCGACCTCGGTCTCGTCCGCGTAGCGGGCCACCACGGTGACCGGTCCGAAGCACTCCTCCAGGAGCAGGTCGTGCTCGCCCTGCTCGGCGAGCTTCCCGGCCGGGACGGTCAGGAAGCCGGCGCTGACCGTGTGCGCGCCGCCCGCGCCCGGGGTGACCGGCGACTCGACGCCGGGCAGTGCGGAGCGTTCGGCGATGCCGGTGAGGAAGTTGTCGCGCATCCGGTGGTCGAGCAGGACGCCCGGGTCGGTGTCGCTGACGGCGTCGGTGAGCGACTTGACCAGGCCGTCGCCGGCGGCTCCGGACGGCACGAGGACCAGTCCGGGCTTCACGCAGAACTGCCCGACGCCCATCGTCATCGACCCGGCGAGCCCGGCCCCGATGTCCTCGGCCCGCTCGGTGGCCGCCGCCTCGGTCACGAGGACCGGGTTGAGCGAGCCCAGTTCGCCGTGGAACGGGATCGGCGCCGGCCGCGCGGCCGCCGCGTCGAACAGGGCACGGCCGCCGCGCACGGAACCGGTGAAGCCGGCGGCCGCGACCAGCGGGTGCCCGACGAGTTCGACGCCCGCCTCGAAGCCGTGGAGGAGACCGATCACGGCCTCCGGGACGCCGTGGTGGGCGGCCGCCCCGCGCAGCACCCTGGCGACCAGTTCGGACAGGGCGGGGTGGTCGGGGTGGGCCTTGACGACGACGGGGCAGCCCGCGGCGAGCGCGCTCGCGGTGTCGCCGCCCGCGACCGAGAAGGCGAAGGGGAAGTTGGAGGCGGAGTAGACGGCGACGACCCCGAGCGGCACCTTGTAGCGGCGCAGGTCCGGGATCGGCGGGGCCGCGGTCGGGTCGGGGTGGTTGATGATCACGTCGAGGAAGGCGCCCTCGTCGACGATGTCCGCGAAGGCCCGCAACTGGTAGCAGGTGCGGGCCAGTTCGCCGGTGAGCCGGACCGGTCCGAGCGCGGTCTCGGCGTCGGCGGCCTCGACGAGCCGGTCCCGGGCCCCTTCGAGCCGGTCGGCGGCGGAGCGCAGGAAGGCCGCGCGGACGGCGCGGTCGGCGAGTGCCCCGCGCGCCTCGTGCGCGGCCCGCACGACGGCGTCCACCTCCTGTGTCGTGGCCTCCACCGCGACCTGTTCCCGCTGCTTCCCGGTACGGGGGTCGACACTCCAGACTGGTGCTGCCACCGCGGATCCCTCCACATGTCTTGCCGCAGTATGCGGCCGGTCCCTACGGTCGGCCGCATTCGGGTCACCACCAGGGCGTTCTATATACTGAACGCTGTCTCTGATGATGAATACACTGTCGGAGACTATATCTCCAGCTTCTCGTCGAACGAAGGGGTCCAGGGCGATGTCGGCAGGCGACGCGGGCGGCGGGGCGCAGGTCAAGTCCGCCGTACGGACTGTGGAGTTGCTCGAGTTCTTCGCCGGCAGGCCGGGTATGCACTCGCTGGCCGCGGTCCAGGAGGCCGTCGGCTACCCCAAGTCCAGCCTGTACATGCTGCTTCGCACGCTCGTCGAACTGGGCTGGGTGGAGACCGACGCCACCGGCACGCGCTACGGCATCGGGGTGCGGGCGCTGCTCGTCGGCACCTCCTACATCGACGGCGACGAGGTGATCGCGGCGGCCCGTCCCACGCTGGACCGACTGTCCGACGACACCACCGAGACGATCCACCTCGCCCGGCTGGACGGCACGAACGTCGTCTACCTGGCCACCCGCCAGTCGCAGCACTACCTGCGCCCCTTCACCCGGGTCGGCCGCCGCCTGCCCGCCCACTCCACCTCGCTGGGCAAGGCGCTGCTGAGCACGTACCCGGACGAGCAGGTGCGCACGATGCTCCCCGAGACGCTGCCCGCGCTGACCGAGCACACCATCACCGACCGCGAACTGCTCATCGAGGAACTGCACCAGATCCGCGAGCGGGGGTACGCCGTCGACCGCGAGGAGAACACGGTGGGCCTGCGCTGCTTCGGTGTGGCGATCCCGTACCGCACCCCGGCCCGGGACGCGGTGAGCTGCTCGGTCCCGGTGGCGCGCCTGACGCCGGCGCACGAGCAGATGGTGAAGGATGCTCTCCTCGACGCCCGAGACCGACTGACGCTCGCCACCAGGAGGCTGTGACACATGGAGGTCGTGCTCCGCGAGGTCCACGACAGCGATCTGCCGGTGTTCTTCCGGCAGCTGAACGACCCGGAGGCGCTGCGGATGGCGGCCTTCACGCCGAAGGACCCGGCCGACCACGAGGCGTTCGCGGCGCACTGGCGCCGGATGCGCGCCTCGTCCGTCGTGCTGCGCGCCGTCCTGCTGGACGGTGACGTGGTGGGCAGTGCCGCGGTCTACGGCGAGCCGGGCGAACGCGAGGTCACCTATTGGGTGGACCGCGCCTACTGGGGCCGGGGTGTGGCCACGGCGGCGCTGCGCGCGCTGCTGGCCGAGGTCCCGGAACGCCCGCTGTACGCGCGGGCGGCGGCGGACAACGCCGGCTCGCTGTGGGTGCTCGCCAAGTGCGGCTTCCAGGAGTCCGCGCGGGCCCGGGGGTTCGCCGAGGCGCGGGGCGAGGAGATCGACGAGGTGGTGCTGACGCTGCGGGGCTGACCCCGCGGGAGTCGCGGCGCGGCCTGCCGGGCGCCGCGTGCCGCCGTACTCGGGAGCCGGTCCGTGCCCCGCCCGGCTCGTGGTTCGGGCGGGGTACGGGCGGGTGACTAGCCGACGAAGTACGTCGGGTTGGGCAGCTTGAACGTCTGATCGGCGTGGCCGCCGTCGAGGTCCGAGTACTGGTCGCCGATGTTGGCGATGATGTTGTACCCGAGGTCCTCGATGTGCTTGCGGGTGCCGCCCTTGTACTGGACGGTGGTGCAGGTCCAGGTGCCCGGGGTGGCGCAGTCCTTCAGGTACGACGGCGGGTTGGCCGCGTCCTTGAGGAACATGTGGGCGGAGTCGAGGTTCACGTCGGCGCCGACCTTCTTCAGGTTCTCCACGGCGGCGGAGCGCTGCGCCTCGTTCAGGCCCGAGTTGTAGAAGACCTCGACGCCCTTCTGCTTGGCGTACTGCACGAGGTCGGGGGTGCCGGGAACGGCCGGGCGGTCGGCCCGCATCACGTAGTCGTTCCAGCTGGCCGAGTTGTAGGTGTAGTTGTAACGCTTCTCGTAGTCCAGGCTGAGAAGCAGGGTGTCGTCGATGTCGAACATGATCGCAGGCTTCGGCTGGTTCTTCTTGCCGGTCTGCTTGGCGGCCTTGTCGATCGCCTTCTTGACCTGGGTGTCGATGCTCGCCAGGTCCTTGGCGTAGGGGCTGTCCGAAGAGGCCTGGTAGACACCGTTGCTGTCCGGCTTGGTGCCGTAGTAGGCGTCGATGTCGCTGACCAGGAGCCCGATGTTGTAGGGCTCCGGGGTGGCCTTGTCCTTGGACGGGTCGGCGGTGGCCATGCTGGCGCCGTAGAAGACGGAACCGGTGAGGGCACATGCGGCGGCAACGGCCGCAATGCGGAGTGATTTGCGCATGAGAGCTTTCTACGCGCGTCAATCCCCGGTTTGCGAGGTCTGTTGCCCGATTGATATCTCTCGCCGTTCACTGTTCACTTGCGCCATCCGAAGCTGTCATCGCCGCGCCATGGTGTCCACCTCCACGTCACGTGGCCGTCCCCCGGGAGCGGGGAGTCCACGGGGCGCGGCGAGGCGGGTGGGCCGACGGGCCGGGGCGGTGGTGCGCCCCGGCCCGTGCCGAGGGGTCGTCAGTGCAGACGGCCTGCGCCCGCCTGGTGGTCGACGATCCCCGGCAGTGCCTTCGGGTTGTCGATCCGGGTGCGCAGGGACGGGGTCCAGTCCCCGCCTCGCTGAAGGGTCTCGTCGGGGACCTGGGCGTTGTGCACGGCGATCAGGTCGGTGAGCTTGCCGTTGACGTAGTTGTGGGACTCGCTGACCGGCGACTCCTTCCACTTCTTGAGGATCAGGCCCGCGTCGACCCCGCGCGCCAGTGTGAACGCGTTGTGCTCGGCGACGAGTTGGGACTCCATACCGACACCGAGGCTGTAGCCGTAGCCGGCGTTGGCCACGTAGTGGTTGTTGTAGGAGTCCACCTGCCCGAAGCGGACGCGCGGGGCCCGCTCGACGAGGTTCCTGAACAGGTTGTGGTGCAGGGTCACCTTCAGGTGGCCGCGGTCGATCTCGGCGGTGGACGCGCTGTCGCTGTTGCCGATGAGGATGGTCTTGTCGTGGTCCTCGAAGACGTTCCAGGAGACCGTCACGTAGTCGGCGCCCTTGACGATGTCCAGCTCACCGTCGTGCTGCTCGAAGATCCGGCCGTAGTAGTACGGCAGGGTGCTGTTGGGGTGCTCGCCGTCGGTGAAGGTGTTGTGGTCCATCCACACATGCGTGGAGCCGGTGATCACCGCGCTGTCGTACTCGGAGTTCCAGTTGCCGTCGGCGGTGTCGGTGGGGTCCCACTGCGGGAAGCAGTCCAGCGGGCTCTCCAGGGTGAGGTTGCGGACGACGACGTTGTCCACGTTCTTGATCTGGAGGCTGGCGCCCTTGAAGCCCGCGTCCTTGCCGACGCCGACGATGGTGGTGTTGGCGGGGATGTTCGCCTTGATGTACTTGTCCTGGAGGGCGGCGGAGGCGCGGCGCAGGCCCTCGGGGCTGTCGTCCGGCTCGCCGTCCAGGTTCCGGTCGCGGCCCCAGGTCTCGGGCGCGTAGGTCTCCAGGTAGGTGTCGAAGTCGTAGCCGGGCACCTCGAAGGCGGAGCAGCTCGGGCCGTCGGCGTCGATCGTGCCCTTGACCTTGATGATCTTCGGCGCGCTGCCGCCGGCGGCGAGCGCGGCCTTGAAGTCGTCCCAGGTGGTGACGGTGTGGACATGCGCGGCGTCGGCGTTCGCGCCGCCGGTGGTACCGGTGCCGTAGGAGCCCCAGCCGTCCTGGGCGGCGAGCACCTGGCGGGCGGTGTCGGGGGTGTGGGGCCCGGGGGTCGCGGCGGCGGTGCCGGTGACGGCGAGCACCAGGGCGGTGCAGCCGACGGCGGCCGCGATGACACGCTCATGACACTTCTGGATACGCACGGTGCGGGTCTTCCTTTCAACGGGGAGGTGAGCAGGGATGGGCGCGGTCGCGGGGAACCCCGCGCCCGGCCACGGACGGTCCGCGGCCCGGACAGGCGACCTGGGGCCCCGGGACCGTCCGCCTTCGTCGACCGGCGTCAGCCCTGGTTCTGCTTCCACTCGGCCTGCGCGGTGTTCAGCTGGTCGGCCAGCGTGTCCAGGAACTGCTTGGCGCTCATCCTGCCGAGCAGCACCTTCTGGAAGTTCGCCTCGTTGTCGGCCTTGGAGATGGTGTTCCAGTCGGGCAGGTAGTACGGCAGCTGCACGATCTTCGTGTCGGCCCCGTTCAGCGCCTCGGCCGCCAGCTTCGTCGGCTCGGCCTGCTGGATCCAGTCGTCCTGGGCGGCGTCGACGTTGGAGGGCACCTGCCCGGCGGACTCGTTGAACTTGGAGTTCTCCGCGGCCGAGGCGGCGAACTCCATGAACTTCCAGGCGGCCGCCTTGTTCTTGCTCGCCTTGAACAGGCCGAGACCGTCGACCGGGTTGGACACCTGCACCCGGGTGCCGTCGTCCAGCGTGGGGTTCGGGATGCCGCGGAACTTGTCCTTGCCCAGCGCCTTCAGGTGGTCCTGGTACGAGCCCAGGTTGTGGCTCAGCATGCCGATGGTGCCGCTGTCCCACTGGGCGACCATCTTGGTGAAGTCGTTGTTGACGTCGGCGGACGGGGTGTCCTTCTTGTACAGCGCGACGTACTTCTCCAGCGCCGCCACGTTCTTCGGGTCGTTGACGGTGGTCTTGTCGCCGTTCCAGAACGAGGTGATGCCGGTCTGCCCGTACACCGCGTCCAGGGCGGGCGCGATGGAGCCCTCGCCGCCCCGGATGGTGAAGCCGAACGCGTTCTTGCCCTTGTTCGTGAGCTTGTCCGCGGCCTCGTAGAACTTGCCCCAGGTGGTCGGCGCGTCCAGGCCGGCCTTCTCGAACAGGTCGGTGCGGTACCACAGGGTGCCGTTGTTCACCGAGGTCGGCACCTGGTACAGGGTGTCGCCGCCGCCCGCCGCCTTGCTGACGCCGAGCACGTTCTCGCTGAGCTTGCCGTTCAGCTCGCTCTTCGCCAGCCGGTCGTCCAGCGGCTCGAGGGCGCCCTGGGCGGCGATCTCGGCGAGCATCGCGGTGCCCACGCCGCCGACGTCCGGCAGTCCGCCGCCCTGGATGGCGGTGTCGAACTTGGACTGGGCGCTCGCGGCCGGGATGCCGACGTAGTTGACCTTGATGTCCGGGTACTTCTTCTCGAAGTCCGCGATGATCTGCTTCCAGACGTCGGTGCGCACACCGCCGTTGTTGTCCCAGAAGGTGATCTCGCCCTTGCCGGAGCCCTCGGAACCCTTGCTCTTCCCGGAGCCGCTGCCGTCGTCACCGCACGCGGTGGCGGTCAGCGCGAGCGCGGAACCCAGGACGACGGCCACGGCGGCACGCCTGCTTCTACGGATGTTGATCTTCATTGATCGACTCTCTTCTTCTGGATCCAACTCGGAGGTGAGGACTGGAGCGTGGGGAACTTTCCAGTAAGCGCTTGCAGAAGGGGCGTGCCACGGCGACTCCCGTCCGGCGCGGCGGCGGGGTGGGTTACGGCACGGTGGGGGTGGGCGGCTTCGTCATGAGCGGTGCCCTCGGTCCGTCATGAGCGGTGCCTCATGACGGGGCCGCCTTGCGGGCCAGCTCCCCGGCCTCGTCCCGGCCGAGCCGGCCGTCGGCGACGACGGTGACGATGCGGCGCAGGACGGTCCCGCCCGGTTCGATCGCCAGCGGCCGCTCGGCCGCCAGCGACGAGCCCACCCCCGGGTACTCCGCGGCCCGCACGAACCAGGCGTCCTCGCGGGTGGCGCCGGTGGCTCCGGCGAACACCAGCGTCCAGGTGCCGCCGACGAGCGCCAGCCAGTCGGCGCGGATGCCGTGGGCCCGCGCCTCGCCGTCCCGGTCGGCGGTGAGGACGAGCGGGGGCCGCTCCTCCTTGCGGGCCCGCCAGAAGAAGCCGCCGTAGGCCGCGCCGGGGCGGCCGTTGGTGGCGGGGCTGCCGATCGACAGTGTCCGCGCGGTGGCGTTGGTGAGGGCGAAGGTGAAGTCCAGGGCCCAGGCGGTGGCGGTGAGTCCGGTGGCCGCGACGGTGCGGCGCTCGCGCAGCAGTTCGCGGCCCGCGGCGACCCAGCGCAGCTCCTCCTCGAACCGGTCGGCCTCGTGCCGGGGGAAGCCGGTGTGCCGCTGGGCGCCGTGGTTGTCCAGCTCGGTCGGCCCCCGGTCGCGCACGAAGGTGCGCCCGCCCCAGAAGTTGCGCCCGTCCACGTCGGGAACGGCGACACCGACGCCGAGGTGGTGCGGGTGGTCGGCGGGGCCGAGTTCGGTGACCGCCGTGCCGGCCAGGGTGGTGACGGGGTGCAGATACGGGCGCGGGGAGAGCCGGTCGGGCAGCTCGGGCCGGGTCACGTAGCGCGCGACCGGGCGGCCCGCCACGCGCAGGACCGGGGAGTCCGTCATCCCGCGGTCACCTCCTTCGGTGACGCCCAGTCGGCGTCCAGCTCGGAGTACAGGGAGAGGGTGTCGGCGGCGGCCGCGACGAGCCCGTCGACGCCGGGCACGACCCGGCGGCCCTCGTCGGCCAGCCGCCGCCAGGAGCCGGCCGGCAGCTCGCCGGGGTCGGGGGCCGTGCGGATCGCCTCGACGACCCGCATGAAGGCGCCCGTCGAGGCGGGCGGGACCAGCAGTCCGGCCCCGGTGGTCAGGTGGTCGACCAGGTTCTCCAGCAGGTCGGTGCGGCCGTACTCGAACTCCTCCGGGCCGTGGCCGGCCCGTTGCAGCAGCACCCGGTCCTGCTTGTACCAGAAGGTGATCCGGCCGCTGTCGCCGTGCACCATCACGTACGGGTCGTCGGGGCGCTCGGCGCACAGGGTCGCCGCGACGGCGGCCCGCCCGTGCGGGGTGGTGACCCGGACGCAGGAGGTGTCGTCGGCCTCGATGGCGTTGGCCCGCCACAGCTCGGTCTCGATGCCGGTGACGTCCTCGGCGCGGGTGGCGCCGAGCAGGGCGAGCGCGGTGGACACGGCGTGCGCGAGGGGGTTGGTGAGCACCCCGTCGACGACGTCGACGCCGTCCAGGCGGCGCCTGCCCGCCCAGGGCGCCCGCCGGTAGTAGGCCTCGTCACGCGCCCAGGCACCCGCCGCGCCGACCCCGGTGACCGTCCCGATCGCGCCCTTCGCGACCAGTTCCCGGATCGCGGGCAGCGCGTGCGAGCCCAGCGCCTGGAAGCCGATCTGGCAGGCCACACCGGCCGCGGCGACCCCGTCGGCCATGCGGCGGAACTCCGCGTAGGAGGGGGCGGGCGGCTTCTCCAGCAGGAGGTGCACGCCCCGCCCGGCGGCGGTGAGCGCCAGGTCGGTGTGGGTCGGGATGGGCGTGCAGACCACCGCGATCCGCGCGCCGGTGGCGTCCAGCAGGGCGCCGAAGTCGGCGGACTGCGCCGGTGCGCCGAGACCGTCGGGGATCTCGTCCTCGGCCAGCGGGGTCAGCTCGCAGATCCCCACGAGCCGTACGAGGCCCTGGTCCTGGAGGCGGCGGATGTTGTCCAGGTGCCAGCGGCCGTGACCGCGGGCGCCGGCGAGCACGACCGGCAGCGGCGTGGTGGGGTCCGTCATCCCTTCACCGCCCCCGCGCTGAAGCCGGTGATGAGCCACTTCTGGATGAAGGCGAACACGATCACCACGGGTACGGCGGCGACGATGCCGCCCGCGGCCAGCGCGCCCAGGTCGACGCTGTCCGCGCTCATCAGGGTGTTGAGACCGACCGGGATGGTCTGCTTGCTCTGGTCGGAGAGGAACATCAGGGCGAACAGGAAGTGGTTCCAGGCGTGCACGAAGGCGAAGGAGCCGACGGCGATCAGCCCGGGCCGCAGCAGCGGCAGGACAACGATCCGGAAGGCGGAGAAGCGGTTGCAGCCGTCCACCCAGGCGGCCTCCTCCAGGGACGGCGGCACGTTCTTGATGAAGCCGCTGATCAGGATCATCGACAGCGGCAGCTGGAAGACGGTCTCGGCGATGACGACGCTGCCCAGCGAGTTGATCATCGACAGCTCGGCGAAGATCTGGAAGAGCGGGACGAGCAGCAGCGCGCCGGGCACGAACTGGGAGCAGAGCAGGGCCAGCATGAAGCCGCGCTTGAGCCGGAAGTCGAACCGGGCGAGCGCGTAGCCGCCGGCCAGGGCGACGACCGTGGTCAGGACCAGGGTCGCGACACCGACGAGGACGCTGTTCTGGAAGTAGAGGCCGAAGCTCCGCTCGGTCCACACCTTCTCGAAGTGGTCGAAGGTCATCGGCCAGGGCACGAGCGAGGTGGAGCCGGCCGGGCGCAGCGCGAACAGCAGGATCCAGTAGAAGGGGACCAGCGTGAAGAGCAGGTACACGGACAGCGGCAGGTAGATGTGCCAGCGCGGGACCTCGTCCCAGGCGCGGCGCCCGCCGGGCGGCCGGGCGGACTCGGATTCCGCGCGCTCGGGCGCGGGCGCGATCTCGGTGATCACTTCTCACCTCCGAACTTGCTCAGCCGCAGATAGACGATCGAGCAGAAGAGCAGGATGACGAACGCCACCGTGGTCAGGGCGGACGCGTAGCCGAAGTTGTGGGCGTCCACGCTGGTGTTGGCGATGTAGAGCGGCAGGGTGGTCGTCTCGCCGGCCGGCCCGCCGCCGGTGAGGGTGTAGAGCAGGTCGACGTTGTTGAACTCCCACACCGCGCGCAGCAGCGTGGACAGGACGATGGCGTCCTTCAGATGGGGCAGGGTGATGTGCCAGAACTGCTGGAGCCGGCCCGCCCCGTCGACCTCGGCGGCCTCGTACAGGTCCCTCGAGACGGACTGGAGGTCGGCGAGGATGAGGATGGCGAAGAACGGCACCCCGCGCCACAGGTCGGCGACCACCGCCGCCGGGAACACCGTGGAGGTGTCCGACAGCCAGCTGGTGCCGTAGGAGCCGAGGCCCATGTCGGCGAGGTAGCGGGTGATGCCGGTCTGGGAGTTGTAGAGCAGCACCCAGATCGCGGAGGTGAGCACGCCGGAGACGGCCCACGGAGAGAACACCAGCGCCCGGCCGAGCCCGCGGCCCACGAAGGTCTGGTTGACGATCAGGGCGAGGGCGAGTCCGAAGAGCAGTTGCAGCCCGACCTCGACGACGACCCACTTGGCGCTGAAGAGCAGCGTGTCCCAGAACTGGGGGTCCTGGGTGAAGGCGTGGACGAAGTTGTCGAAGCCCGCGTATCCGTTCCGCCACGGCTTGGTGGGGTTGTAGTTCTGCAGGCTGTAGTAGAAGACGCTGAGCACCGGGTAGGCGATGAAGCCCAGCATGAGCAGGGCGGCCGGGGCGATCAGCAGGTACGGAAGCCTGCGCGGCGTGGCGGAGGCACGGCGCCGCCGGGGTGGCGCGGGCGGTTTCGCCACGGCTGCGGCTTGGGCCATGACTGTTCTCCTCGGAGTGGGGCAGTGCGGCAGTCCATAGGAAGCGCTTGCTATCTACACGTGGGTGAGGCACTTCGGCACAGGGGTGGGGGTGGGGCGGTTCGGTGCCGGCGCGCCGGGCCGGCTACCCGGCGTACGGGTCCGGCACCTTCCCCGGCCGGGCCAGGAACTCGAAGTCGCAGCCGGTGTCGGCCTGGGTGATCTGCTCGGAGTACAGGGCGCCGTAGCCGCGCTCGTAGCGTGCGGGCGGCGGCGTCCACTCGGTCCTGCGGCGCTCCAACTCCTCGTCGTCCACGTGGAGTCGCAGGGTGCGGGCCTCGACGTCGAGGGTGATCGCATCGCCCGTGCGCACCAGCGCCAGCGGTCCGCCGACGTGGCTCTCGGGGGCGACGTGCAGCACGCACGCGCCGTAACTCGTGCCGCTCATCCGGGCGTCGGAGATCCGGACCATGTCCCGCACGCCCTGCTTGAGCAGGTGGTCGGGGATCGGCAGCATGCCGTACTCGGGCATGCCGGGTCCGCCCTTGGGTCCGGAGCCGCGCAGTACGAGCACGCTGTCGGCGGTGATGCCGAGCGCGGGGTCGTTGATGGTGCGCTGCATGGTCCGGTAGTCGTCGAAGACGACGGCGGGTCCGGTGTGCTCGAGCAGGTGCGGTTCGGCGGCGATGTGCTTGATGACGGCGCCGTCCGGGCAGAGGTTGCCGCGCAGCACCGCCACGCCGCCCTCGTCCGCGACCGGGTTGTCGCGGGGCCGGATCACGTCGTCGTGGTGGACCTGCACGCCGGCGATCTGCTCGCGCAGGGTGTCGTGCGACACCGTCGGCCGGTCCAGGTGGAGCAGGTCGGGGATGCGGGAGAGGAAGCCGGGCAGGCCGCCGGCGAAGTGGAAGTCCTCCATGAGGTACTTCTGGCCGCCGGGGCGGACGTTGGCGAGGACCGGGACGGTGCGGGCGATGCGGTCGAAGTCGTCGAGGGTGAGCGTGACGCCCGCGCGGCCCGCCATGGCGATCAGGTGGATCACCGCGTTGGTGGAGCCGCCGAGGCCGAGGACGGTGGTGACCGCGTCCTCGAACGCCTCGCGGGTGAGGATCTCGCTCAGCTTCCGGTCCCTGTGGACCAGTTCGACGACGGTCATGCCCGCCTTGGCGGCCATCCGGTCGTGACCGGAGTCCACGGCCGGGATGCTGGAGGCGCCGGGCACGGTCACCCCGAGGGCCTCGGCGGCGGCGGTCAGTGTGGAGGCCGTGCCCATGGTCATGCAGTGGCCGGGCGAGCGGGCCAGGCCGCTCTCCAGCTCGGCCATCTCGCAGTCGCCGATGAGGCCGGCCCGCTTGTCGTCCCAGTACTTCCACATGTCGGTGCCGGAGCCGAGCACCTCGCTGCGCCAGTGGCCGGGCAGCATGGGCCCGGCGGGCACGAAGACGGTGGGCAGGTCGACGCTCGCGGCGCCCATCAGGAGGGCGGGGGTGGACTTGTCGCAGCCGCCCATCAGGACCGCGCCGTCCACCGGGTAGGAGCGCAGCAGTTCCTCGGTCTCCATGGCGAGCATGTTGCGGTAGAGCATCGGGGTCGGCTTCTGGAAGGTCTCGCTGAGCGTGGAGACCGGGAACTCCAGCGGGAAGCCGCCCGCCTGCCACACCCCGCGCTTGACCGCCTGGGCGCGGTCGCGCAGGTGGACGTGGCAGGGGTTGATGTCGGACCAGGTGTTGAGGATCGCGACGACCGGCTTGCCCAGGTGCTCCTCGGGCAGGTAGCCGAGCTGGCGGGTGCGGGCGCGGTGGCTGAAGGAGCGCAGGCCGTCGGTGCCGTACCACTGGTGGCTGCGCAGGTCCTCCGGGCGCCTCTCGCTCGGCCGGGCGTTCATATCGACCACCCGGCGGCGATGGCGGCGACCTCGGCGCGCTCGTTCTCCGGCAGCGGCTTGCTCGGCGGGCGCACGTCCCGGCGGCACAGGCCGAGCGCGGCGAGGGCCTCCTTGACGACGGTGACGTTGTTCGCGGACCCGTTGGCCGCGCGCAGCTCCTCGAAGCGGCGGATCCGCTCCCAGACCTTCATGGCGGCGGGGTAGTCGCCGGCCCTGAGCGCCCGCAGCATGCTCAGCGAGACGGCCGGGGCGACGTTGACCAGGCCGGAGGTGAAACCGGTGGCGCCGGCGGAGAAGTAGGAGGGGGCGTAGGGCTCGGCGAGGCCGGCCACCCACACGAACCTGTCCAGGCCCGCGTCCCGGGCGAAGGCGCCGAAGCGGCTGGCGTCCGGGACGGCGTACTTGACACCGACGACGTTCGGGCAGGCGTCGGCGAGTTCGGCCAGACGGGCGCCGGGCAGCTGGGCGTTGCGGATGTAGGGGACGACGCCGAGCTCGGGCACGGCCTCGGCGATCGCGCGGTGGTAGTCGACCCAGCCGCCCTGGGAGACGTAGGGGTGCACGGGCTGGTGGACCATGACCATCTGCGCGCCCAGCGCGTGGGCCTGCCGGGCGGAGGCGACCGCGGTGGGCACGTCGTGGCCGACGCCGACCAGGATGGCCGCCCGCCCCCCGGCCTCCTCGACGGTCGTCTCGGTGACCCGCTGCCGCTCCTCGGGGGTGAGGGCGTAGAACTCGCCGGTGTTGCCGTTGGGCGTCAGCGTCGTGATGCCGCCGTCGAGCAGGCGGCGCAGCAGGGCCCGGTAGGTGGTGCCGTCGACGCCGCCGTCCTCGGTGAACGGGGTCACCGGGATCGCCACCACGTCGGCCAGAGCCGCCCGCTGGGTCTCGAACGCCGTTGTCATGCCTGACCGTCCTCTCCCTGGGCCTTCGGCTCCGCTGTGGGGAAGGCCCGTTGCACGAACGACGCGATGTGGGCGTGGAGGGTGCGGGCCGCGCCGTCGGCGTCGCCCTCCAGCGCGAGCCGCAGGATCTCCTGGTGCTCGGTGGCCTCCCGTTCCCAGGAGGGGTCGGCGGACCAGGCGACGGCGGAGACGAGGGCGGCCTGGTCGCGGACCTCGTCGAGCATCCGGCCGAGCAGCGGGTTGCCGCAGGGCAGGTAGAGGGCGCGGTGGAACTCGCGGTTGGCGAGGGAGCGTTCGGCGGTGTCCGCGGCCTCGTCGGCCCGCTTCAGCGCGTCGCGGGCGGCGTCCAGGGAGGCGCCGTGGCACACCGAACGCCGCAGCGCCTCCGGCTCGAGGAGCAGCCGTACGTCGTAGACCTCGCGTGCCATGTCCGCGTCCACCTCGCGCACCGTGACGCCCTTGTACTGGTTCATCACGACCAGTCCGGTGCCGGCCAGGGTCTTCAGTGCCTCGCGCACCGGGGTCTTGGACACCCCGAACTGTGCGGCGAGTTCGGTCTCGACCAGGGCCTGACCGGGCGTCAGCCGCCCCGTGAGGATGCGGTGTTTGATCCCTTCCAGCACGACCTGCGTGCGGGAGGGGATCGGCGTGGGCACAGAGGTCATGCGCGCCTCTCGGATCTCGTCGATCACATCACGGCTCGGATCGCGAGTTTCTGGTCTCGCGTATCGCGTCTCATATATGACGTACGAAGTACGACGCGATGAAGGTAAGAGGGGCCCGAGGTTTCGTCAATGCTTCCGGCACAGGAGAATCGCGCCGGCAACGGCGGGTGCGGGGCGGGCGGTTGCACGGGCGGACGCAGCGCGGTGGCGCGTGCCGGGCGTTCGCCTTCGCGACGCGGTCGGGCGCGAGCACCGTCGGCGGGAGCGTCGGTGCGCGACGGCGCCGGGTGTGGCGGCCGGGTGCTCGGCGGCCGGACTTGTGTGCCGCCGCAACTCCGGGAAGCTCAACCCCTGTCACCACCACCCCGTCGCCCCCCGGTGACATGACCGACGGCTGCCGGTGGAGTCCCGCCCGGGCACGCCGGGTTCTACGGCACCTGCCGGATCCCGGGGGCGGGGTCTTAGGGCGACGATCGAGCGGTATGACGACTGAATGGACCCTGCTCCGGGTGCTGCGCGACCGCGCGGCGGGGGTGTGTCTGGCCGCTGTGGTGGTCTCCGGTTTCGGCACGTCGGCGCTGTGGCTGGCCTCGGGTGTGTGGGTCAAGGACCTCACCGGCTCGGACAGGCTGGCCGCGCTGTGCCTGCTGGCGATGTGGGCGCCGACCCTGGCCGGCCCGGCGCTCGGCACGCTCGCCGACCGCGCCCGCCGGAGGCCGGTGCTGATCGGCACGAACCTGTTCTTGGCGGCGCTGCTGCCGATCCTCCTCACCGTCGACGCCCCCGCCCGCGTCTGGGTGCTGTACGGGGTGCTGTTCCTCTACGGCGCCACCGGCGTCGTGGAGGACGCGGCGCAGTCGGCGGTCGTCGCCACCGCCGTCGACGCGAAGCTGCTCGGCGACTTCAACGGGCTGCGGATGACGGCCAACGAGGGCATGAAGCTGCTGGCCCCACTGGCGGGCGCGGGCCTGTACGCGGCGTACGGCGGCCGGTGCGTGGCCCTGCTCGACGCGGCCACGTTCCTCCTCGCCGCCGGTCTGTACGCGAGGCTGCGGGTCCGGGAGGACAAGCCCCGCCGGCCCGAGAACTCCTGGCGCGCGCAGACCGCCGAGGGCGCCCGCCATCTGTGGTCCCACCCGCGGCTGCGGCCCCTGGTGCTGGCCGGCGGCGCCACGATGCTGTTCACCGGCGTGGCCGGCGCGCTGCTCTACGCCGTCGTCGACCGCCTCGGCCACGCGCCCGCGTACGCCGGGGTGCTGTACGCCGTCCAGGGCGCCGGTTCGGTGGCGATCGGTCTCGCCTCGGGCACCGCCCTGCGCCGCCTGGGCAGCCGCCGTTTCGCGGCCTTCGGCATCGCCCTCACGGCGGCCGGCGTAGCCCTGCGCGCGATCCCGTCCGACCCGGTGGCCCTGGTCAGCAGCGTGGCGAACGGCGCCGGACTGCCGTGCGTACTGATCGCCGCGTTCACCGCCGTCCAGCGGGAGACACCGGCGGAACTGCTCGGCCGGACGGCCGCCACCGCGAACACGCTGGTCTTCGTCCCCAACGTGGTCGGCCTGGCCGCGGGTGCCGCTCTGGTCGGCGTCGCCTCCCTGCCGGTGCTCCTGACGCTCCTGGCCGCGGGGCTGCTGGCCACGTCACTGCTGCTGCTTCACAGGCCCCGCACCGCCGACCGCACCGCCGCCAGGTCGCCGTCCGAGGCCAACCCCGCGTGATACAGCCGAAGTTCACTCGCTCCGAGGTCCCGCGCGCGGGCGGCGTCCTCGGCGAGGGTGCCCGGGCTGCCGCCCATGCCGGAGACGATCGTGAAGTTGGCGGCCAGGACGGCGTCCGGACGGCCCTGTTCGGCGAACGGGGCCAGCAGGCCGGAACCGCCCGTGCAGGGCACCACCACGCCGTCCGCGACGGACAGGATGTGGGCGGGGTCGACCCCGGCGTTGGCACCGCAGTGGTAGGACACCGGGTCGGCGTGCAGCAGGACCTGGAATCCGTCGGGGGCCGCCGCGCGGACCGCCGCGACCGCCGCCTCCTGAAGGGTGCGGGCGGTCCCCTCGCGCCAGGCGCGCGTGGCGTCCGCCCTGGTCTCGCCGAGCAGGTCGACCACACCGGCCCAGCCCTCACCGGCGGGCGCCCCCTGCCACACCGGTTCCAGGGCGGACCGTACGGCGTGCGCCAGCTCGTCGGGGTCCAGACCCTGTTCGCCGTAACCGGCGCGGCAGTCCGGGCAGAAGCACAGGGACATCAGGTACTGCCCGGCGTCCCCCGGGCCCACCCCGGCGGTCTTGTCGTGGGCGTGCAGATGGGCGAGCCCGTACCAGCCGAGGGACTCCAGCTCGGTGCCGCGCGCCCCGGGGCGGACGGCGGCCTCGGCGGCCAGCTCGGTCAGGTACGCGCGCGTGGCGGGCCGGGCGACGCACGGCGCCCACGGGTAGCGGTCGCCGTGGGCGTTGACGACGGAGGTGTCCGGATGCTCGGCGCCCAGGCGGGAGTTGTGCGCGAGGACCACCCAGCTGTGCACCTCGAGACCGGCCTCGGCCAGGGCCGCCGCCGCCTCGCCGTACGCGTCGCCGGGCGCCCAGTCGCCCGCCGGATACGGACGCAGCGTCCGGCCCTCCCAGCGGTCGTCCACCGGATACAGCACCGCGGCGTGCTCGGCGGTGACCACCCGGTGGCGCGGGTGGCGGGGCGTCAGCGCGCGCGTGGAGTGGTAGGCGGCGGCGAGCGTCACCTGCTCCACTCCGAGGGCGGCGAGGCGGCCGGGCGCCTCGGGGTCGCCGTTGACGTCCCAGGGGTAGACGAAGGCCGAGGTCTTCACGCTTCCTCCTCGTCGAGCAGCGCGCGGCCACGCTCGATCAGCCGGGCGAGTGCACGTTTCTGAGCCATGTCCATGCTCATGAACGCGATCACGTTAGGAGCCCTCATTCGGGCAGGTCAAGCGCGCAAACCGGCAACACGGGAGCGGATTTCGCGTGTGCGCGACACACTTGACGGGGTACGGCGCAAGTTCATAGCGTGTCCATCCATGTGAATCGTGTCCATACACAGGAACGACCCTCAAGGAGTCCGAGGATGCCCGCTCCCCGCACCGTTCTGCTCACCGGCGCCGCCGGCGGGCTCGGCACCCTGATGCGGGGCCTGCTGCCCGACCTCGGCTACGCGCTGCGCCTGCTGGACATGCGGCCCATCGAGGGCGAGCCGGACGCGATCGTCGCGGACCTCTCCGACCGGGACGCCCTGCGCGAGGCCGTCCGGGGCGTCGACGCGATCATCCACCTCGCGGGCATCTCCCTGGAAGCCCCCTTCGAGAAGATCCTCAAGGCCAACATCGAGGGGACCTACCACCTGTACGAGGCGGCCCGCGAGGAGGGCGTGCGGCGGATCGTCTTCGCCTCCTCCAACCACGTGGTGGGCCACACCCCGCACCCCGGCCCCGGCGAACCGCCCCTGCCGGTCGAGACCCCGCGCCGCCCGGACACCTTCTACGGCCTGTCCAAGTCCTTCGGCGAGGACCTCGCCCAGTTGTACTGGGACAGGCACGGCCTGGAGACCGTCTCGGTGCGCATCGGCTCCTGCTTCCCCGAGCCGACCAGTGTGCGGATGCTCTCCCTCTGGATGAGCCCCGCCGACTGCGCCCGCCTCCTCCACGCGGCCCTGACCGCCGAGCACGTGGGCCACACCGTCGTGCACGGCGTCTCCGCCAACACCCGCCTGTGGCTGGACCTGTCCGGCGCGCGGGCGCTCGGCTACGAGCCGCAGGACGACTCCGAGCGGTACGCCGAGAAGCTGATCGCCGAGCAGGGCGAGCCCGACCCGGACAACAAGGCCCATGTCTACATCGGCGGCCCGTTCGTGACGGACCCGCCCATCTGGCCTTACTGACGCGGCGGGAAATCGACGCAGTCGAGGACGGGCGGGCACCGAACGGGCCCGCCCGCCCTCGTTTTCGGGCATCCGCGCTGCCCGTTCCCACGCCGCGGGACGCCCCCATGCAGGTCCGAGGCGGGCACTACCCGAGCCGAACGGGCGCAAACGGGCAGGAGCAAACTCAAAACAAGCCTGGTCAGAACCGCGCACCCGCTGTAGAACATCCGGCAAGGGCCACACCGGGCCCGAACGGGCATCGAAACCAGGAAGCGGGTGGTCGACCCATGAGCCACGGGACGGCCGAGGAACGCCAGCGCGAGATCGTGCGGTTGGCGCGTGCGTCCGGATCGGTCGACGTCACCGCGCTCGCCACCGACCTGGGCGTGGCCAAGGAGACCGTACGGCGGGACCTGCGGTCCCTGGAGGACCACGGTCTGGTGCGCCGCACCCACGGAGGCGCCTACCCCGTGGAGAGCGCCGGCTTCGAGACCACCCTGGCCTTCCGCGCCACCAGCCACGTACCCGAGAAGCGCCGGGTGGCGACCGCCGCCGCCGAACTGCTCGGGGACGCCGAAACGGTCTTCGTCGACGAGGGCTTCACCCCGCAGCTCATCGCCGAGGCCCTGCCCCGGGACCGCGCGCTGACCGTGGTCACCGCCTCCCTGCCGGTCGCGGGCGCGCTCGCCGAGACCGGCACCATCTCCGTGCTGCTGCTCGGCGGCCGGGTCCGCTCCGGCACCCTCGCCACCGTGGACCACTGGACGACGAGAATGCTGTCCGGTTTCGTCATCGACCTGGCGTTCATCGGCGCCAACGGCATCTCCCGCGAACACGGTCTGACCACACCCGACCCGGCGGTCAGCGAGGTGAAGGCACAGGCGGTCAGGGCCGCGCGCCGGGTGGTGTTCGCGGGCGTCCACACCAAGTTCGGGGCGGTCAGCTTCTGCCGGTTCGCCGAAGTCGGTGCGCTGGAGGCGATCGTGACGAGCACGCTGCTCCCGGCAACCGAGGCACACCGCTACTCCCTGCTCGGGCCGCAGGTCATCCGGGTCTGACCGCCGAGCCGCCCCGTACCCCGTACCCCGCACAGCCTCACCCCCCACCCGCCCCGCGAGGCGTCCTCGTCCCCCCACAAGTCCCCCTCAGTGTCAACATCTCCTGGAGTACCCATGCGAACCCAGAGCCGACGCTCGCCACGGACCCTCTTCGCCGTGGCGGCGGTAGGGACGCTGATCGCTCCGCTCGCCGCCTGCTCGGGCGCCGGCGGATCCGGATCCGCCGGCGGCAGCTCCGTCAACGTCCTGATGGTGAACAATCCGCAGATGGTGGAGCTGCAGAAGCTGACCGCCGCCCACTTCACCAAGGACACCGGCATCAAGGTGAACTTCACCGTCCTGCCGGAGAACGACGTCCGCGACAAGATCAGTCAGGACTTCGCCAACCAGGCCGGGCAGTACGACGTCGCCACCCTGAGCAACTACGAGATCCCGATCTACGCCAAGAACGGGTGGCTGCACCCCCTGGACGACCACGTCAAGAAGGACACCGCCTTCGACCAGGGCGACATCCTCCCGCCCATGACCAAGGCGCTCACCGCGGACGACGGCAAGCTGTACGGCGAGCCGTTCTACGGCGAGTCCTCCTTCCTGATGTACCGCAAGGACGTCCTGGAGAAGGAGGGGCTCTCCATGCCGGAGAAGCCCACCTGGAAGCAGGTCGCCGAGCTGGCCGCCAAGATCGACGGCTCGACGCCCGGCATGAAGGGCATCTGCCTGCGCGGCCTGCCCGGCTGGGGCGAGGTCATCGCGCCGCTGACCACGGTGGTCAACACCTACGGCGGCACCTGGTTCGACAAGGACTGGAAGGCCCGGCTGGACTCCAAGGAGTTCAAGGAGGCCACCCAGTTCTACGTCGACCTGGTCCGCAAGCACGGCGAGGCCGGTGCCGCCCAGTCCGGCTACGCCGAGTGCCTGAACAACATGACCCAGGGCAAGACGGCCATGTGGTACGACGCCACCGCCGGAGCCGGCTCCCTGGAGGCCGACGGCTCCCCGGTCAAGGGCAAGATCGGCTACGCCCCCGCCCCGGTCGAGAAGACCGACGGCTCCGGCTGGCTCTACACCTGGGCGTGGGGCATCCAGAAGGCGTCCAAGAACTCCGAGAACGCCTGGAAGTTCATCTCCTGGGCCTCCGGCAAGGACTACGAGAAGCTCGCCGGCGAGAACGCCGGCTGGTCCAACGTCCCGGCCGGCAAGCGCGCCTCGACCTACGACATCCCGCAGTACCGCAAGGAGGCCGCCGCGTTCGCGGACGTCACCCGGGACGCCATCGCGAACGCCAAGCCCGAGGACCCGGGCGTGCAGCCCCGGCCCGCGCCCGGCATCCAGTTCGTCGGCATCCCCGAGTTCACCGACCTGGGCACCAAGGTCTCCCAGGAGATCAGCTCCGCCATCGCCGGACGCCAGTCGGTGGACAGCGCTCTGACGAAGTCCCAGAAGCTCGCCGAGGCAGTCGCCGCGAAGTACGAGGGATCATGACCCTGACGTCACCGGCCCGCGCCGCCGCCGTCCCCGGACGGCCGGCGGCCCGGCGCCCGAACCGCATGCGCGCCTGGGTCACCCGGGCTCCCCTGCTGCCGGCGCTGGTCTTCATGATCGTCGTCACCCAGCTGCCCTTCGTGGCCACCCTGGTGATCTCGTTCCTCGACTGGAACGCGCTCTACCCCGACCGGCGCCGCTTCGCCGGATTCGCCAACTACGGCAAGGTGCTGAGCGACCCCGAGCTGCGCAGTTCGGTGTGGACGACCATCCTGCTGACCGTCACCGTGGTGCTGGTCAGCCTGCTGCTCGGCCTGCTGCTCGCGCTGCTCCTCGACCGTCGCTTCCGCGGCCGGGCCGCCGTGCGCACCATGCTCATCGCGCCGTTCCTGCTGGTGCCGATCGCCGCCGCGCTGATGTGGAAGCACCTGCTGTTCAACCCGGAGTACGGGCTGTTCAACGGCATCCTGCACGCCGTCGGCGGGAACGGGGCGGTCCAGCCGGACTGGATCTCCGACATGCCGCTGATGGCGGTGGAGGCCGCGCTGATCTGGCAGTGGACCCCGTTCATGATGCTGATCCTGCTGGCCGGGCTGCAGAGCCGCGACTCACAACTGCTCGAGGCGGCCAGGATGGACGGTGCGAGCAACTGGCAGATCTTCGTGCACATCACCCTGCCGCATCTGCGCCGCTACCTCGAACTCGGCGTGCTGCTCGGCTCGATCTACATCGTGCAGAACTTCGACGCGGTGTTCACCATCACCTCCGGCGGCCTGGGCACCGCGAACCTGCCGTACACGATCTACCAGACCTTCTACCAGGCGCACGAGAACGGGCTCGCCTCCGCGGCCGGCGTCGTCGTCGTGATCGGCTCGATCATCCTGGCGACCTTCGCGCTGCGCGTGGTGTCGTCGCTGTTCCGTGAGGAGGTGTCCCGCTGATGGCCACCGTCGCCACCACCCCGCGGTACGGCAACCCGCGCGGCCGGTTCCGGGGGGCGGCCCTGGGCGTCGTCGCCTGGCTGGCCGGACTCGTGTTCGTGCTGCCCCTGCTCTGGATGGTCCTGACGTCCTTCCACTCCGAGGCGGACGCGGCGACCAACCCGCCGTCGGTGGCCGCCGCGCTGACGCTGGACGGCTACCGGCAGTTCTTCGGGCTGACCGGCGGGGCCAGTCCCTGGCCCGCGCTGATCAACTCCATGACCGCCTCGCTGGTCTCCACCCTGCTGACCCTCCTCCTCGCGCTGCCCGCCGCGTACGCGCTGTCCATCCGGCCGGTGAAGAAGTGGACCGACGTCCTGTTCTTCTTCCTGTCCACCAAGATGCTGCCCCTGGTGGCCGGCCTGCTGCCGATCTACCTGTTCGCGAAGAACACCGGCCTGCTCGACAACATCTGGGCACTGGTCATCCTCTACACGGCCATGAACCTGCCGATCGCGGTCTGGATGATGCAGTCCTTCCTGTCCGAGGTCCCGGTCGCGATCATCGAGGCAGCCCAGATCGACGGCGCCCGACTACCGACCGTGCTGGGCCGCGTGGTCGCCCCGATCGCCCTGCCCGGCATCGCGGCGACCGCCCTGATCTGCTTCATCTTCAGCTGGAACGAGCTGATGTTCGCGCGGGTCCTCACGGGTGTGGTCGCCGAGACCGCCCCCGTCTTCCTCACCACCTTCATCACCAGCCAGGGCCTGTTCCTGGCCAAGGTGTGCGCCGCGTCGCTCGTCATCTCCCTGCCGGTACTCGCCGCGGGGTTCGCCGCCCAGGACAAACTGGTCCAGGGCCTGTCGTTGGGAGCCGTCAAATGAAGGCCGCCGTCATCGAGTCCGTGGGCCGCGCCGTCGTCACCGAGGTCCCCGACCCGACGCCGGGACCGCGCGAGGTGGTCGTCGAGGTGGCGGCCTGCGGGCTGTGCGGCACCGATCTGCACATCCTCCAGGGCGAGTTCGCGCCCAAGCTGCCGATCGTGCCCGGGCACGAGTTCGCCGGCGAGGTGGCCGCGGTCGGCACGCAGGTCACGGAGGTGTCGGTCGGCGACCGGGTGGCGGTCGACCCGTCGCTGTACTGCTACGAGTGCCGCTACTGCCGCGACGGGCACAACAACCTGTGCGAGCGGTGGGCCGCGATCGGCGTGACCACCGCGGGCGGCGCCGCCCAGTACGCCGTGGCCCCGGTCGCCAACTGCGTCAAACTGCCCGAACACGTCCGCACCGAGGACGCGGCCCTGATCGAGCCGCTGTCGTGCGCCGTCCGCGGCTACGACGTGCTGCGCTCCCGCCTGGGCGCGCACGTGCTGATCTACGGCTCCGGGACCATGGGCCTGATGATGCTGGAGCTGGCCAAGCGGACCGGCGCGGCCAGCGTGGACGTGGTCGACGTGAACCCGGCCCGTCTGGAGACGGCCCGGCAGCTGGGCGTGTCGGCGTCCGCGGCGAACGCGGACGAGCTGGACCGGCCGCAGGGCTGGGACGTGGTGGTCGACGCGACCGGCAACGCGGCCGCGATCCAGGACGGCCTGGACCGGGTGACCAAGGCGGGCACGTTCCTCCAGTTCGGGGTGGCCGACTACGCGACCCGGGTGATGATCGACCCGTACCGGATCTACAACCAGGAACTGACCATCACCGGTTCCATGGCCGTACTCCACAGCTACGAGCGGGCGGCCGAGTTGTTCGCCAACGGGGTGCTGGATCCCGATGTCTTCATCAGCGACCGTCTGCCTCTCGACGAGTACCCCCAAGCGCTGGACCAGTTCGCGTCCGGGGTCGGTCGGAAGATCGTGGTCGTGCCGTAGCGAGGACCGGCCGGCCCGGGGCCGGAGAGGGCGTTCCCCCGTTCGCCGGGTAAGGGAACGGCAAAGCGCCCTCGGTCGTTACCTCCCACATGACAGCTATGACCCCCGGCTCGAACATCCCTCTGGCCGCCGCGCGTGTGACGGTGGACGTCGCCGCTCCGGTGCGGCTGGACGTATCGGGCCTGCTGCTCACCGCCGACGGCAAGGTGCGCTCGGACGACGACTTCATCTTCTACAACCAGCCGTCCGGGCCGGGCGTCACCTACCGTTCGGGCGGCGGCAGCGCGCCCGACGCGATCACCGTGGACACCGCCGCGGTGCCGCCGGGCATCGAGAAGATCGTGGTCACCGCCAGCCCGGACGCCGCCGGGCAGACCTTCCAGGGCATCGAGCCCACGGCCACCGTCCGCGACGCGGACGACGGCTCGGTGCTGGCCACGTTCACCCCGCCGCGGCTCGGCGCCGAGACGGCACTGGTGATCGTGGAGATCTATCTGCGCGGCGGCCAGTGGAAGGCGCGGGCCGTCGGCCAGGGATACGCCGACGGACTCGCGGGCATCGCCACCGACTTCGGCGTGACGGTGGAGGAACCGGCCCCCGCCCCGGCGGCCCCGCCGCAGCCGGTCGTCCCGCCGCGGCCGCTCACCCCGCCGCCCCCGCCGCCCACGGCGCCCGCCGCGCAGTTCCCGACCTCCGCTCCTCCGCCGCCTCCGGTCCCGCCGGCCGCCGTGCCCGCTCCCGGCACCGGGAAGGTCAACCTGGACAAGGGCCGGGTCAGCCTCCAGAAGAACCAGACCGTGTCCCTGGTCAAGGGCGGCCGCCCGCTGCTCGCCCGGGTCAAGATGGGCCTCGGCTGGGAACCGGCGTACCACGGCGCCGACATCGACCTGGACGCCTCCGTCATCGCCTACGGCCCGCAGCGCAACCACATCGACAGCTGCTACTTCGGCAAGCTCACCATCCTGAACGGCGCCGTGAAGCACTCCGGCGACAACCTCACGGGCGAGGGCGCGGGCGACGACGAGGTGATCGTGGTCGACCTCGGGCGTCTGTCCAAGGAGGTGACCGGTCTGGTGTTCACCGTGAACTCCTTCTCGGGCCAGAAGTTCACCGAGGTCGCCAAGGCCTACTGCCGTCTGGTGGACGCCACCACCGAGGAGGAGCTGGTCCGCTTCGACCTCACCCACGCCGAGCCGCAGACCGGGGTGATGATGGCCAAACTCGTCCGGCAGTTCACCGGCGAATGGGAGATGACGGCCCTGGGCGACTTCGTCAAGGCCCGCACCGTACGGAACATGGTGAAGCCCGCGGCCGAGGCGCTGTAGGACAGAATTCGCCTGTCGAAGTCATTTCACCGGAGGACGAACCACACATGATCACGCTGACGAAAGAAGACGGCCCGGCGGACCTGGACGGTGTGACCCACATGTCCATCGGTGTGTCCTGGGACCCCACCGGGGGCACCTCCGGCGGGGTCATGGGCATGCTCCGCCGCAAGATGGGCACCGACCTCGACCTGATCGCCATCGCCATGCAGGGCGCCGACCCGGTACGCCTGGCGGGCCTGGACTCGCTGGACCCCATGGGCAACGGCTCGCTGCTGCACAGCGGCGACAACCAGACCGGCCGGGGCGACGGCGACGACGAGACGGTGACGGTCGAGTTCGCCCGGATACCGCAGAACATCACCTCGATCGTGTTCATCGCCGCGGCGTTCAAGAAGGGAAGCTCCTTCCAGAAGGCGCGCAACATCAGCTTCAAGGTCTACGACGCGACCGGGGGCACCTCGCAGCAGGTCGCCGACATCTGGCCGAGCCTGCTCACCCAGGACAACGGCTGCGCCCTGGCCAAGGCCATGCGGGTCGGCGGCTCCTGGAAGCTCGAGGTGATCAACGAGACGGGGAAGATCAAGCAGGGCGACGAGCACGCCCTGATGCGCTTCGCCGTCAGCAAATGACGAGACACGGCACCTTCCCGAACGGCCGCGGCCCGCACGGCGCCGCGGCCCTCGGACAACCGCCCCATGACCGACCGTCACGGACCACGACCGGTCATCACAGGCCACAGCCGCTCCATGACCGGAGGTCGCAGGTCACGGTCGGCCCAAGACCAGCGGTCACGGATCACGGCCGATCCATGACCAGTGGCCCCAGGCCGCAGTCGGCCCTGCGCTGACCGGCGCCCGTCGGCCGCCTGGCCGTGCGCTCCGCCCCGCGGAGCGCCGCCGGGCGCGCGCCGTGTTCGCCCGCCTCCGGCGCCGCCCAGCGCAGCCCGTGCACGGAACCGCGTCTCAACCGCCGTGCGCGGAGCGGGCCTTGAACGCCGCCTTGCGGGCTTCCTTGGCGGTCTTCTTGTCCGGGTGCAGCCGGCCCATCGCCTCCAGCACGTCCGCCGTCTGCGGATGGTCCACCCGCCAGGCCGCCGCGAAGAAGCCGCTGTGCTGCTCGGCGAGCCCCTCGACGAGGGCGTGCAGTTCCTCGGAGTCGCCCTCGGCCGCCAGTTGCGCGGCCACCGTGTCGATGGTCAGCCAGAAGATCATCGCCTGGGACGGCGCCGGCACGTCGGCCAGGCCGCGCTCGGTCAGCCAGACCCGGGCAAGACCGCCCAGTTCGGCGTCGTCGAGCACCTCCCGCAGCGCCGGTTCGGCCTCGGCGCCGACCAGGGACAGGGCCTGCTGGCAGCGCAGCCGCCGCAGCGGCGCGCCCGCGTCCGCGCCGCGCGCCGCGGCGAGCAGTTCCCGGGCGGCGGACAGCGGTTCGCGGCTCGCCAGCCACTGCTCGGTCTCCGCGTGCGTGGCCGCGGGGGGAAACCCGGCGGTGCCGTCGAGCAGCGCGTCGGCCCCCTTGTCCGCGAACTCGCCGATCACCGGCGCCCGGCAGCCGGCCTCCAGCAGCCGGGTCCGCAGCCCGTGCAGTCCGAGCGGGGTCAGCCGCACCATGCCGTAGCGGGCGACGTCCACCTCCTCGACCGGCGTCGACGGCTCGCTCTCGGCCTCCGCCATCAACTCCTCGTCCACCGGCCGGTACACGACCAGGCCCGTCGGCTCCAGCAGCCGGAACTGGTCGTCCAGCCGCATCATCGCCTCGGAGACCTGCTCCAGTATGTCGTTGGTGGGCTCCCCCATGTCGCTGGGCACGATCATGGAGGCGGCGAGCACGGGGAGCGGCACCGGACCGCCGCCGGCCCCGTCCGCGTCGGCCGTCAGCCGGTAGAGGTTGGCGAGCACCCCGTCGAGGAACTCCCCCTCCGCCTCGGGATCCCAGTCCAGTCCGGAGAGGTCGACCGCGCCGCCCCGGCCCACCGCTTCGACCAGCGCGTCCAGATCGGGCACGCTCGCGTCGGCCAGCACGGTCTCGAGGGCGTTCGACCACACCGTGAGCACGTCGCGCGGCGAGCCGCCGGTCAGCAGATCCAGGTCGGGGCCGGGCGCGACGGCGCCCTCGTCCTCGTCCTCGATCCGGACGAGCCCGGTGTCCAGGGCGACCCGCCAGGCCTCGCTCACCCCGGCCGCCGCGTCGTCCCCGCTCAGGCCGAGCACCTCGGCCGCGGCGGGCAGCTGCTCCTCCGCCAGCCCGCCGTCGGCGTCGACCCGCGTCCCGGCTCCGGCCCAGCGCGCGAGCCGCGCGGCGCGGGACAGCAGGGGTGTGGCGAGCGCGTCGCGGGCCAACTCCGGTTCGGAGGCGAGCCGCACCGGCGGGAACGAGGACCTGTCTGACATCGGCTGGTTTCTCCTAGCGCACCTGGCTGCCCAGTGGGTCGGACACCCGCATGGCATGAAGCCTGACGACTTGCCGCCCAGCCTAGACGGATTTCCACCGATGCCGTGCTGTTCATTTTCCCGTCAGCCGACGTACACGACAGAGACCTTGACATCGGATGTGATCCCACAGCAGATTTTACGCGCGTAGACAAGCGGCGGGCAGCCGACACCGCTGCCCGCCGACCGCTGTCCACACGCGCGACCCGCGCTCCACGCCGGCGTTCGTCCCGGCGATCCGCAACACCCCCGGAGGGATCCCCCCTTGCCCAGCAAGTCCCGCACGCGCCTCGTCGCGCTGTCCGTCGCCGTCGTCGCCTCTGCGACCTCCGCGATCGTCCTCACCTCCCCCGCGCACGCCGACACCGTGCACATTCACGACATCCAGGGCACGACCCGGATATCGCAGTACGCCAACCAGCAGGTCACGGACGTGCCCGGAATCGTCACCGCCGTGCGCGCCTACGGTTCCTCCAAGGGCTTCTGGCTGCAGGACCCGAACCCGGACAACGACCCGGCCACCAGCGAGGGCCTCTTCGTCTTCACCAGCTCCACCCCGACGGTCGCCGTCGGCGACTCCGTCACCGTCTCCGGCACGGTCTCCCAGTACGCTCCGGGCGGCGCCGCCTCCGGCTACCAGACGGTGACCGAGATCACCAAGCCGACGGTCAAGGTCGTGTCCAGCGGCAACAAGCTCCCGGCGCCGGTAGTGATCGACGCGAAGTCGGTGCCGGCCGCGTACGCCCCGGCCGGCGACCCCGCCGCGAAGAACTCGATCAACGCTCTGCCCCTGCAGCCGTCGAAGTACGCCCTGGACTACTACAAGTCCCTGGAGGGCATGCGGGTCCAGGTCTCCGACGCCCGTGTGGTCGGCCCCTCCAACGCCTACGCCGAGATGTGGGTCACGGTGAAGCCGGGCGAGAACCCCAGCCCCCACGGCGGCACGGTCTACGGCTCCTACGACACCCCGAACACCGGCCGCGTGCAGATCCAGACGCTGGGCGACGCCGCCGACTTCCCCCAGGCGAACGTCGGTGACACCCTCGCCGGCACCACCACCGGCCCGCTGGACTACAACCAGTTCGGCGGTTACACGATCGTCGCCAACGAGCTCGGCACGCTCAAGAGCGGTGGCCTGCAGCGTGCGACGGCCAAGAAGCAGACGCCCGGCGAGCTCTCGGTGGCCACCTACAACGTCGAGAACCTCGACCCGTCCGACAACACCTTCGACGAGCACGCCGCCGCGATCGTGCACAACCTCCAGTCGCCCGACATCGTGTCCCTGGAGGAGATCCAGGACAACAACGGTGCCGTCGACGACGGCACGGTCGACGCGTCCGTGACGATGAAGAAGCTGACCGACGCGATCGTCGCGGCCGGCGGCCCGAAGTACGACTGGCGCTCGATCAACCCGGTCAACAACCAGGACGGCGGCGAGCCCGGCGGCAACATCCGCCAGGTGTTCCTGTTCAACCCCGAGCGGGTCTCCTTCACCGACCGCGCGGGCGGCGACTCCACCACCGCCGTCGGTGTCACCAAGGTGAACGGCAACAAGCCGGCCCTGACGGTTTCCCCGGGCCGGATCAACCCGACCAGCGCCGCGTGGAAGACCAGCCGCAAGCCGCTGGCCGGCGAGTTCTCCTTCCGTGGCCGGACGGTCTTCGTGATCGCCAACCACTTCGCCTCCAAGGGCGGCGACTTCGACCTGACCTCGCAGTACCAGCCCGCGCCGCGCAGCTCCGAGGTCCAGCGCCACCTTCAGGCCGCCGAGGTGAACACCTTCGTCAAGGACATCCTGAAGATCGACAAGAACGCGGACGTCGTCACGCTCGGCGACATGAACGACTTCGAGTTCTCCGACACCGCGAAGATCCTCGAGGGCGACGGCGAGCTGTGGTCGGCGATCAAGTCGCTGCCCAAGAACGAGCGTTACACCTACAACTACAACGGCAACGAGCAGGTTCTGGACCAGATCCTGATCAGCCCGGCGCTCAAGCGCGGCGGCAACTTCGAGTACGAGAGCGTGCACATCAACTCGGAGTTCCACGACCAGATCAGCGACCACGACCCGCAGCTGATCCGTCTGCACCCGTAACCGGGTAGTGGCTCAGGGCTGGCTGAACACCCCGTTCAGCCAGCCCTGCCAGGCGGCTTCGGTCGCCTTGGCGTCGGCGTCCGGCGCGAAGTCGTGGACGCTGACACCGACCGGGGCGCCCCAGTGGTTGCGGCCGAAGAGGCGAACGAGGGCGCCGTCGGTGCGCAGCCCGATGAAGTACGGGTTGCGGTAGTCGAGTACCGCCTCGAACGTCCGGGGCCCGCGGACGGACACCCGCGCACCCGTGGCCGTGTCGTCGGTGAGCCCGAGGGCCCGGCCCACGGCCGTGAAGGCGTCGGGGGCGGTGGACGCCTCCGGCCCGGCCAGGGTCGCGAAGGCCGCCGGGCGCGGCGCGAAGTGCGTCAGGTACTCGCGCAGGGTGTGCAGATAGAAGTCGGTGTGCCGGTTCGCGCCGTCGTACTGGTTGTCCCAGTCGTCGGTGAAGATGCCGCTGTGCACGTACCGGACCCAAGCGCGGCGGCCGCCGTCGCGCGGTTCGACGGTGTGGTCGAGCTGGTTGAGCGACTGGGTCGGCATGCCCGTGTTCTCGCTGCGGTTGGTGTAGCGGTGCGGCGGGTCCCAGGCGGTGACCGTGGACCCGAAGGGTCCGGCGCCGCCCACCCGGGGCTCCGGCGGCTCCATCGGCCACAGATATCCACCGGTACCGGTCGTGATCGCCTCCCACACCTCCTGCGGGGTGGCGTCGACCTCAAACTCACGGACGATCTCGAATTCCTTGGACATGACGGCTCCTGCTCGGTGACGGTCGGACTCGGTGACGGTCGGACTCAATGACGGTCGGGCTCGGTGACGGTCGGGGGGTTAGCGGGCGCCAGGCTCCACGGCGGGCGCTTCCACGGCGGACGTGGCCTGCTCCTTGAGCGTGGGATGGAGGGCGACGACGATCCGGTGGTCGCGTCCGCCCTCGGCGTCCGGGGCGTCGTACTTGCGGACCAGGGCGGTGACGCCGGCCGTCAGCTCCTCGACGAACGCGGCCCGGTCGGCGGCCGAGGCGAAGCGGACCTCGCCGTCCAGCGCGTAGGTCGCCAGCCGCTTGCGGGCCCTGGCCGCGCCGGTGATCAGCGAGCCGACGTCGCGCACCAGCCGGGCGCCGAGGGCGAGCAGCCAGCGCGCGGAGAGCTGGTCGCGGAAGCGGTCCGGGTCGGGCTGCACGGAGGCCAGGGCCAGCGGGGAGATGACGTACGACGCGGCGGTCGCGCGCATCAGCCGCTCGGTGACGTTGCCCTTGCGGCGCTCACCGGCCAGCTCGACGAGTCCGTGCCGCTCCAGCGTCTTGAGGTGGTAGTTCACCTTCTGCCGGGGCAGGCCGACCGTGCCGGCCAGCATGGCGGCGGAGGCCGGGCCGGCCGCCAGTTCGGCGAGCAGCCTGGCCCTGGTGGGGTCCAGGGAGACGGCTGCGGCCTCGGGGTCCTCGATCACGGTGACGTCCAGCATGGGCCCCACCCTTCCACCGAAAACTTTTTTTGTCCAGACGAGGCGAGTTTTCGGCGGGTCGGCCACCCCGACGCAGTCGGCACGGGACCGGCGCAGGAAAAGGCCGCCCCCACCTCTCGGGTGTGGGCGGCCTCGGATGAGCCGGTGGCCCCGGGCCCCGGTGGCCCCGATGCTCGACTCCCGGAGCGGACGACCTCAGCGGTGGCGGCCGCTCCGGATCAGCACTCCGACTGCCACCAGCGCCGCGCCTGCCTCGCCTGTCGCGCCTGCCGGCCGCGCCGGATCAGCAGCCCGGCCGCCACCAGCGCCGACCCTGCCACGAGCGAGAGCACCAACGGGCGCGGATTGCGGCGGTACACCTGGACCGCGTTGCTCACCGGGGCCCGCTCCTGGAGCGTCTGCCCGGCCCGGCTCGCCCTCTCCTGGGCCTGGTGGCCGGTTC
Source organism: Streptomyces sp. NPDC052043 (assembly GCF_044548235.1). Lineage (NCBI taxonomy): Bacteria > Bacillati > Actinomycetota > Actinomycetes > Kitasatosporales > Streptomycetaceae > Streptomyces > Streptomyces sp. NPDC052043. The sequence continues at coordinate 895,985 of NZ_JBIUBT010000001.1, read as the reverse complement.
GGGTGGCCCTCTCCTGGACGGCATGCCCGGCCTGCGTCGCGGAGCTGCGCAGCTGGACCGTCATGGCGCCCGCCTTGTCCTTCAGGTCGGCCGCGCGGGCCCTCGCACGACCCTTGACATCCGCCTTGGCGGCCAGTTCCTGGACCGTGTCGCCCAGCTGACTCCTGGTCTGCTCGATCTGATACCTCAGTTCATCGGGGCCCTTCGCCCCGGCGGGCGGGGTGAAGCCGCCGCCACCCTGTGTCCTGTCCGTCATCGGTGGTGCGCCCTTTCCTTGATCGCCTCGACGTCGGCCCTGACACTGCCGATCATCTCCTCCGGCACGGGCCGTGCGCCGCGGCGCAGCTGGGCGCGGCCGACCAGGGCCAGCACGCCCGCGATCACGAACAGCAAGCCCGCAATGATGAGCGCCGAGGCCCACACGGGCAGCACCAGCGCGAGGGCGGCGGCGGCCGCGCCGGCGAGCACGATCAGCCCGACATAGCCGAGGGCTCCCGCCGCGCCGAGCATTTCGCCGCCGCGCCCCATGCGGCGCCCCTTCTCGGTCAGCTCCATTTTGGCCAGGGTCAGTTCCTGCCGTACGAGCTGAGAAAGCTGTTCGGTGGCCCGATGGACGAGTTCGCCCACCGAATGCTCACCCACCGAAGGTTCGACCTGCGGACGTTCCTCCACAGAAGGTTCGGCGGGGAACCGCTCAGCCACCGAAGGTTCGACAGGTGAACGTTCATCCACCATGCGGTCGCCCGCCGAGCGGTCTCGCGCTGGGCGGCGCTTGTCGCGCGTAGGCCTCACATCGATCGTCCCGGTCACGGTGTCCGCCTCCTCTCGGTCCGGACCACCCGGGTACCCAGGGACACCTGCGCCTATCCCTGGCCAGGGCCACCGGACCCGCGCTCGCCGAGCCGGGCCAACTGGGTCTGCAACCAGTCCAGGCGCGCCTGCAACAGAGCGGCCTCCGCGACGAGTTCGGGAACTCCCAGCCCTTCGGGCCCGCTGGACGGGCCGGGGGCGGCGAACGTCGTGGGGGGGGGGGGGCGGGCCGGGGGCCCCCCCCCCCCCCCCCCCCCCCCCCCCCCCCCCCCCGCGCCCCCCCCGCCCCCCCCCGGGCCCGCGAAACCCCCCAGTGGGCCCCCCAA